>JANMZS010000070.1:0-8249 GCA_031383535.1 Flavobacterium sp. | reverse complement strand
CAACTCTGCAACCGTAATGAATTTTCCTTCCATTAAAGATGTTACTATTTCTTTATGCTTATCTTGATACATCTTCTTGTTTTTTAATTGTTAGTTTTGGCATAATTAGTTCCATTTCGTCATTAGAAACGGAAATCTTTTTTTCGTCTTTGTTTACTGAAATTTCGTAATCTTCTTCAAAAAGTAAACTTGTTACCATAAAGAAATTGTCAAACGAAAAATTCTTATTTTCTTGTTTTATAGAACTTTCGCACCATTTGAAAAAATCACTTACTGGCAAATTCTTATCCAATGTTTCTTTATACTTCGACTTGTCAAAAAGCCAATCATTTGTTTGTTGAGAATCTTCAACAATAATTACCTCTTCTTCGTTTTTAAATTGTTCAAAATATTCTTTCGTGTTTTCATATATAAATCTATTGTATATATTATCACGAGTAGAAACAAAAATATGTGGCGGTTCAATTCCTTTGTAACAATTTCCGTTGGTTAGATAAAAATGAAAACCTCTTAAATATTGGCTTTCGGTTTTTATCCGTTCAATTAAAGGCAATAATTCATTGGTGAGAATGACAGATTGTAAATTCAAATCTTTTGCAACCTGGCGAAGCAAGTGATATAATTTTTCAAATTCTCGTCTTATGCTTTCGTCTGCATAATCAAACCTTTTTACATTCGTAAATTGAGAAACGTTCAGCAATTCATTGTAAATTGATTGGCTATGATTTACGTCTAAAATAGTGTTGAGTGGCGAAATGTAATTTTCAATCAAATATCTTGCTTTGTGAATTTTTTCTTGATAATCAATTTTTTTATTGTTTGCTTTTAGTTCTCTTGATTCTGCCAATAAACTTTTAGTATTATTTACAACTGCATTTGTGAATTTTTTAATTTGATTTGATAAGGCTTCTATTCTTTCCAATAAAATATTCTTATCATCATTTATTCCTTCTTTTATTTTTAGAAATAAAGTTCTGATTGATTGACCGAAATGTTCAATTTCATCGGGTAAAAGTGGTTTGAATTGTTGATGTATAAATTCAAACAGTACAAAATACGGTTCATTAAATGCGAAGTCGTCATTTTGTTCAACTAAAATTTGATATTCTGTAAGTTGTTCTCGAATATTTTTTTCGTAATTTTCTAAAGAAATATTCAGAGATTCTTTCGTAATGATGTCGTTCTTAACTTGTATATCAAAAAGGTCTCGTAACAAATCGTAATGACTTGCCATAAACAGTAATATTGATTTTGGTTCGGATTTAATCATATTTCCAATACTGTTGTTCTAAAAATCGGTTGTTTCGTATGATACTTTCTCTTATCATAATTACATTGTTATCTGAACTTTGCTTAATTCTGTTCGTCATTTCGGCTTTATTACCTTTTAGACTTTGAGAATATTTTCCGAAAAGTTCATTATAGTTTTCGGGAATGTATAATTGAGCAAAGTCAAACACTTCTTTAATTCTTAAAAATTCCTCAAGTCCGTTAAAATCGTAATCAACAAAAACAAGTAACCGACTTGTAAGAAGATTGTTAAGAGACTCTTTTCCTATTCGACCGTATTTATGTAGAAAAACAAAACTTTTGCCTAATAATCTTTCTGCAACCAAAAAAGTGTCCAAATTTTCGACTATACAAATTTGTTCCGCTTCAATTTTCTCCGCGTTACAAGCGAATAATTGAAATTTGTTTGTATAATCTTCTAAATTCAATTCATTGCCATTTATCTTAATCGTTTCAAACCCTCTTAGCATAAAAATTGGAGTTGAAACTGTCTTTTGAATTTTTGAGTTTCGAAATTTTCTAACGCTGTCAGATTTATCTTTAACTTCAATATCTTCGGGAAAGTAAGTTTTGAAGAAACTTTCATATTCAGTCGATTTGTTTACTTCGTAACGGAAACCTCTTCCTGATTTTCTCTTTTCAAGAATTAAAGCAGAAACTAATCCTTTGAAATGGGATGAACTCAAAACAGTTTTCGGGATTAGCTTTTCTGTAAGAAAAGATTTCTCTTTTAATTTCTTGTAGGTTCTAAAATCTGTTTGGTTCACGTTGTTTTCGTTTTACGGTAAATTACGTTTCCATTATTTTCACTTAAAACTATTTTTCCTTTACTTCTTCTTACTAAGTAATATTTATCAAATCCGTCATAAGGATGTAAAGGTGCAGCTGATATAGGAACAAAATTATTTTCCTTGCAAAAATTTAAAATTTCAATTCTGTTGGCTTCGTCAATTGTGCCAATTTCATCAACGAAAATTACAATTTTGTTTTCTTCATCATTGATTACAATTTGGTGGATAATTGACATAATAATTACCATTCTAATCATTTTGTCCGTTCCATCCGATTCAATTTGATTTCTTAAATCAACAACTTTGTGTTGTCCTTTTTTGTCAAGATGTAATTTAATGTCAAAAAGGTTATTAAAATCAATTACGGATTGATTATCCAAATATCTATTTAGAATATTTAGATTTTCTGATTGGTCATCAAAGATTAGTTCAGTTGTTAGGTCTCTGATTTCCATAATTTTTTTTAAGTCTTTGATTAGATTCTCATTCGGAATAATTTCAATACTTAAAGAATCAATATCAGAAATTTTTATTTTTCTGATTTTGGAATTGAACTGATTGTTAATAAACGCTTCAAACTCTTGGAATTTTGAATAAAGTGTTTTACACGGAATTGAAAATTGCGTTGAAATATTTTTCAATAATGCGTCAATACTTTTTTGTTTATCGTCAAGAGTTACTAGTTCAGAATCAAGATATTTGATAAACTCGTCTTCAGAAGCAAAAAGGGTTTCAGTTTTTGTTTTTAGCGTTTCAAATAATCGTTCTTTTCTATTTTTGATGTCTTCTCGTTCAGTTGAGTTTCTTTCAAAATTTTTGAAAAGGTTGTCAAGCGTTTCATTTGTTTGGTATTCAATTGGAATTATTCCCGATTGTTCTATTTTCACTTTCCATTCTTGAATTTTCTCAATGCGTTTTTCCTTATCGTTAATTTCATTTGACAGAGTGTTAATAGTTTCGTTAATTCTACCGATTTGCTCGTTTATTTTTCTTAACTCTTTTTCTGTTTCGTCTTTTTGCTGAATTAACGATTTTTGTTCTGTTTCTTCTTTGGTTAAATTTGTTTCAAGTTCAGGCAAAGAATTAAGTTCATCAATTTTTTCATTCACTTCCTTAATTTTTTTCTGAGTGGTAACAAGTTCAGAACGATATTTTTCAAGGTTTTTTGCAATAGGTAACAACTGTTCATTATTTTGCTTGTCTTTTAACGCTTCATCTTTGCGTATTCTCAAATCTTCAATTGACGCAATTGGTTTGCCTTTAAAATCTTTCGGAATTGTAATTGCACCATCAAATATTTTCATTACTTCAGTTAGTTTTTCAATTCCCAATTCAATATTTTCCTTTGGAAGCGCAGTAATGGAATCAGAAAGAATTGCGTTTAGCAATTCTTTCTGATTCACATTTTTGCTTATCTGATGAATGAGCAAATTTGAATAAGTTTCAATTTGCCTTTCGAGTTCCGATATTTCTTTATGTAGTTTAGAAATCTTGTTTTCTAAATCACGACTATTTAGATTCTGATTTTCAATTTGAGTTAGTCTACTTTCAATGTCTTTTCTTTCTTTGTCTAAATTGCTTAGTGATTGTTTCAAAAAGTCAATTCCTTCATAAGATTTAATTTTTGCAATTTTTTCTTTGAAATTATCAATACTTGTCTGATTTTGAGAAATTGTTACTTCCAATCCACCAACTGATTTTGTCAATGTTGATTGCTTTGGTGTCAATTCCTCATTTAGTTTAACACGATGATTTTCTCTTTCCTTTTTTTGTTCTACAACTTTTGTGTTAAGTTCAATATTAACAGAAGAGTAAAGACCGTCAAATGCAAATACGATTTCAGATAATATTTGATTTTTGGCTTTATACTGATTGACTAATTCTTTAAAATCTGAAAAACTTTTTTGAATACTCTTAATTACTTTAATTTCTCTGTTATGTTTCAACAGGTTTTGAATGTCCTTTTGGTTTTTCTTTGAAAATTCAATTTGTTCGTTTTCTTTATTGTCAGCAATAATCAACGATTCCTTTAATGTCTTGTTGTCAATAAGTTTTGAGTTAATTAAGTAGCGATAAATTTTAGAAAAGTTGTTACTAATTTCTCTTTGGTCTTGCGATGCTCCTTCGTTCAGCCATACAACACCGTTGTTTTTCTTTCCTTTTTGATAAACGAAATTAAAAAGGTCACGTCTGTTTGAGTATTTACTGTATTCTACGCCTGACGTAGAAAGGTCAGCAAGTAAGGAGTCAAATTTTTTTAATTTTTGTCCTTCTGTTCTATGTACAAAATATTGTTCTTCTTTATAATCGCTGTCAATTTTGTAATAATCCAAACTGCCTTCTGCGTTTTTTTTAACTAAAATACAGTAGTATCGTTTTTTGAATACTTCAAAAATTATGTAACTTGAATTAATTGAAGGAAAGTAGTGGTTAAATGTTGTTTTGTCTCCCGTTCTGTTTCCGCTGAAAGTCATTTGTTTTCCGTCAATAATATACAGAAAGTTTAGAGCGTAAATCAGAGTACTTTTCCCAATATTGTTAGGTCCAACTATTTGTAATGAATCGCAGTCGTCTAATTCAATATCTGCTTTTGAATAGATGTCGGAATTAAGTATTACAAGTCGTTTTAGCATTGTTCAATCACTGATTTATTAATATTTTTTTCTTTCTGTTTGTTATTTTTTACCGGTGTCGTTTTTGCCTGACCGATAACTTGTAGATATATCTGACAAACGTCATACTCTATTTTAAATCAAAATGTATAAATAATTGTTATAATTCATTTGTCGAATGAATCCATCAAGCCTTTTCCTTTACAAACCCATCAATCACGTTTTGGTAATAATTAAAAGTGGTTTTGGCAATCGATTCCCAACTAAAAATGTTTAAAACACGCTCTCGTCCTGCTTTTCCCATTTGGTTGGCTAAGGCTTCGTCGTCTAACAGGATATTGATTTTGGTTGCTAATGCTTTCTGGAATGCTTCGGGATTTTTAGGGTTAAAGTCCGTTCTGGATACACTTTCAAGAGGTACTAAATATCCCGTTTTGCCCTCAACAATAATCTCAGGAATTCCGCCTACATGGCTTCCTACAACAGGCGTTTCACATGCCATGGCTTCGAGGTTGATGATGCCAAATGGTTCGTATAATGAAGGACAAGCAAAAACCCTCGCATGGCTATACAATACTTTTATTTTTTCTCGTGGCAACATTTCGGATATTAAGACAACACCTTCTCGTTCTTGTTTTAATTTGGCAATTAAGGCTTCAGTTTCTTCGGCTATTTCTTTAGTGTCAGGAGCACCAGCGCAAAGCACAATTTGACAGTTTTTGTTAAAATATTTTGCAGCTTCTATCAAGCCCGAAATTCCTTTTTGTCTCGTAATACGACCTACAAAAAGGACAAAAGGTATGTTAGGATCTATGCCTAGCGACACCAATAATTCGTTATCAAATGTGGGTTGGTAAAATTCTGGGTCAATTCCGTTATGAATTACGGTTACTTTTTTAGGGTCAACATTGTATGCTTCGATTACATCTTCACGCATTTGTTCACTCACCGCTATGATGCCGTCGGCAGTATTGTATGCTTTGTTTTCTAACCATCTTGATAAAAAATAACCGTTACCGAGTTGTTCTACCTTCCAAGGGCGGTGTGTTTCTAAGCTGTGTGTCGTTAATATTAAAGGTACTTGTAGTAATTCGCGAGTGAATATACCTGCAAGATGCGTGTACCAAGTATGGCAGTGTATAATATCTGCATCGGGAGTTGCCTGAGCCATTTCGACATTTTTACTCAGGTTATGAAACATTTTGATATGTGGGTTGGTTTCGTCAACCATTTTGGTCAGTGAAGAGGTGATGCCTTGCACACGCATCGAATCGGTTTGTACCTGTTGGTCGCCAAAGCAACGCACTTCAACCTGAGCTAGTTTGGCTAATTCTTGGCTTAAAAAATCGATGTGAACTCCAGCACCTCCGTAGATATTGGGTGGAAATTCATTAGTAAAGAGTGCTATTTTCATGGAAATATATTTATTGAATTTTAGAATCATTTGTTATTATTTCAAATATAGCAAATATCCTAATACCTAATTAGTAAAATAGTTTCCTATTTAAAAAGAAATTTCAATCATAAAAAAAACCGAAAAGTGATTTTCGGTTTTTTAGAGTTTATTTTTTTAATCGAGCTTTAAATATTTTTTCAAACTTTTCTATTTTGGGCTGAATCACCATTTGGCAATAGGGTTGGCTTTTATTATTTTCATAATAATTTTGATGATAATCTTCGGCTTTATAAAAAGCTTTATACTCTTCGAGTGTTGTTACAATAGGGTTTGCGTACACTTTTTCGGCATTCAATTGATTAATAATAGATTTTGACGCTTGATACTGTTCATTGTTAGCATAAAAAATAACAGAACGGTACTGTGTTCCCACATCGCCACCTTGACGATTTAGGGTAGTGGGGTCGTGAACGGTAAAAAACACTTGGAAAATCTCGTCCAAACTGGTTTTAGATTTGTCGAAAGTAATTTGAACTACTTCGGCATGACCAGTAGTGCCAGAACACACTTCTTTATAACTAGGATTTGCACCAATACCACCTGCAAATCCAGAAACCACCGATTTTACACCGTCTAATTTTTCGTAAACCGCTTCAACACACCAATAACAGCCACCACCAAGGGTAATAGTTTCAAGCATATCGTTTGGTTTTGTTGTTGGCATATTTTTTTCTGGTACAAAATCTA
The DNA here is from genome assembly GCA_031383535.1 of Flavobacterium sp. GTDB lineage: Bacteria > Bacteroidota > Bacteroidia > Flavobacteriales > Flavobacteriaceae > Flavobacterium. The sequence goes on along the minus strand of JANMZS010000070.1, from coordinate 1,413 downwards.
AAGCGATAGAATTCATGCAATATCTTTTCCCTGTTGGCGCAGGACCATCATCAAAAAGATGTCCCAAATGACCATCACATCGCCCACAAAGAGCTTCAATTCTTCTCATTCCATACGAATTGTCTTCTTTATAGACTACACTTTTTTTGTTGTCTTGTTCAAAAAAGCTAGGCCAACCGCAACTACTAGCAAACTTCTGGTCTGATTTGAATAATAGGTTACCACAAGCAGCACAATAATAGGTTCCTTTAGTATCAGAATCCCAAAGTTTGCCTGTAAAGGCTCTTTCTGTATCTGCGTTTCTAGAAACGGCATACAAATCTGGCGATAGCACTTTTTTCCATTCAGCATCTGAAACATTCAGCTTCGTGGTGTCGGTGTTTGAATAATAAGGATTTTCGGGCTTTGAAATTGAGTTTTCCATAATGGATGGTTTTTGTGAATTATTTTGTTTTGTTGTTGTTTGCCCACAGGCTTGTAGCATAAATAAAGGAATTATTAAGGACAAAATTCGAAATTGGATTGTAGTTTTCATAGTTGTATATTTTTTTATACTACAAAGGTAGAATCGGATATAAATTCCAAATGTCGCATAGCTTACAATTGCTAGTTTAGTTAGCTAAATTTTAACATTAATTAAAAAAATAATAGTAAACAATTCTTAGCCCAATAAAGACCTTAAAATTAATAAATCCAACTATTAAACGCACGTTAAACTTTTCACAAACTTTATCTAATCGGTTATTCCATTTCTTTTTTTGTATTTTTGAAAAGTAAATAAAAGCGATGAAAGAAGAGAATGTTATACTTGTTAATCAAAATGATGAACAGATAGGTTTGATGCCTAAATTAGAAGCCCACGAAAAAGCGGTTTTGCATCGTGCATTTTCGGTTTTCGTCTTAAATAATAAGAATGAAATTATGCTCCAGCAACGGGCGCAACAAAAGTATCATTCACCATTATTATGGACAAACACGTGTTGTAGTCATCAGCGTGAAGGAGAAACCAATATTCAGGCAGGAAGTCGAAGATTACTCGAAGAGATGGGTTTTGAAACTCCGTTGAAAGAATTGTTTCATTTTATTTACAAAGCTCCTTTTGATAACGGATTAACAGAACATGAATTGGATCATGTTATGATTGGGTATTATGATGAAGAACCAACAATAAACCCCGAAGAAGTCGAAAATTGGAAATGGATGACTATTGAAGAAGTGCAAAAAGATACTCAATTACATCCTGATATTTACACTATTTGGTTCAAGATTATTTTTGACGAGTTTTATCATTTCTTGGAAAATCATAAAAGCCAATCATAACATGATCCAATTCATGTTCTGTTAATCCGTTATCAAAAGGAGCTTTGTAAATAAAATGAAACAATTCTTTCAACGGAGTTTCAAAACCCATCT
>JANMZS010000213.1:0-2399 GCA_031383535.1 Flavobacterium sp. | reverse complement strand
TCATTGTTTAATTGGTTGATTGTTAAAACGGATATTCAAAAAGCAAGTAAAGTTAGATCAAGCAAAGGTTTGTTGATTCATATCTTCGGAAAAATCGCTGCGGCTTTTTTAAATTTAGCATTTTAACCCTTGATTCGCATGTTTACTTGAGTTTTATAGATAATGTTTTTCATTATGTCCGCAATGATTGATGTTTTTATATATTTGTATCATGTAATTTTTTGTTAATGACTTCTAAATCAATTATAGCATTTTTTTTCATTCTATTTGGATTTTCGAATAGTGTAGTGGCACAATTCGGATTTTCACATGAAATTGGGGTCATTGCTGGACCAGTAGCTTTTCAATCAGATTATGGAGAGCGATACGATTTATCTACTAATGCAGGGAATACTGGATTTGGAATTGGATTAATACATTACATCAACTTTTCTTACGAAGCTGATTGTAACTGCTATACTCCCGAAACTTATTTTAACGACCATTTCAAACTAAGAAGTGAATTGTCCTATAACAAAACCGAATTACAACATTTTGGCGAGTGGGTAGCACCTAATAAAACTAGCAAAGAAGCCAATCAATTAAGAGCTATGAGAGGAAGTACTGCCGTAACCAATATAGGTATGCAACTTGAATATTTTCCGTTTAGCATTCGGGATTTCACCTCAACTATCGAAAGCTGGGGTCCCTTTGTCAGTCTTGGAGCGCAATTTAGTTTTTATAATGCCAAAGCCTCTTCAACCTTAGGAAAACTAGGTACTCCTTTGACCACATACCCTAAATATTTAGTTCCTACTGATGATCGCCCTTATGGGTTTTCTACTGAGTCTAACTCGGTTTGGTCTGTAGTTTCTAGTGTGGGAACTCGGTATAAACTCTCCCCTTTATCCGACTTTATGATTGATTTAAGAATGCAATATTATTTCTCAAATTGGGTGGATGGTTTAAATCCAAATCCAGAAATTTTTAAAGAAAATAGAGCCAACGACTGGCTCATTTGGCTGAATGTAGGTTATATTTACTATCTACAATAAAAAACGGCTTACGGTTTCTTAAACTGTAACTAAAATTTTATTTTTCAAAATAAATTACCACTAAACCGATGAACAAAATATATTACCTCGCCTCTTGTGATACGTGCCGAAAAATTATTAGATCATTACCTTCAAATCATAATTTGGTGTTTCATGACATCAAACAAGACCCCATTTCGGTTGAAGAATTAGAAAAAATGCACGATCTTTCTGGAAGTTATGAAGCTCTTTTTAGTAAAAAAGCACAGCTCTATAAATCGATGGATTTAAAAAATAAAAATTTAACTGAAAATGATTTCAAAAAATATATTTTAGAGCATTACACCTTTTTGAGTCGACCTGTTTTTATAATTGAAAACAAAATCTATATTGGCAACAGTCAACAAAATATACTACAAGTAATGAAAGCCTTGTCTTAATGTCAAAAAGAAATCTTGCCCTTATTAGTGCTACAATAGTTTCTATAATTTATGGTGTTACGTTTACCATTGCTAAGGACGTGATGCCCAAATATGTTGAAGCATTCGGTTTCATCATCCTACGCGTTGGTGGTACTACTGTTTTATTTTGGTTAGTTTGGCTTTTCAGTAGGCGGTCAAAAGAAGTAAGAGAAGAAAAAATTGACTCTAAAGATTATTTAAGAATAGTAGTATGTGCTTTTTTTGGTGTGGCTTTAAACATGCTTTCTTTCTTCAAAGGACTAAGTTTTACCTCTCCCATTTCGGCTTCGGTACTTATGGTTTCAACACCAATGATTGTGCTTGTGCTTTCGGCGATTATCCTCAAAGAACGAATGCGAAAACGGATGATTTTTGGAATTACTTTAGGATTAATTGGCACAGCCTTTCTTATTCTTTACGGAAAATCAGTAGGGAATGCTACCAATGCTAGCTTAGGCAATTTTCTAGTTTTTGTCAATGCCTCTTCTTATGGACTGTACTTGGTTTTGGTAAAAAAACTCATGGACAAATACAATGCCTTTACCTTTGTGAAATGGATTTATCTAATTGGGTTTATTATGGTTTTACCCTTTGGTTGGGGCGAATTTCAAGCCGTTAATTGGACTATAATGCCAATGGATATTTACTTAAAAATTGGGTTTATAGTAGTTTTTTCGACTTTTATGACGTACCTCTTAAATTTACTCTCGATGAAAGAATTGAAACCCACCACAATTGCTGTTTTTGTGTACCTACAACCTGTTTTTGCTACTCTATTTGCTATTGGTCTGGGGAAAGATGTGTTGACTTTAGTCAAAATTATTTCGGCAGCTTTAATATTTACCGGTGTTTATTTAGTTACTCAGAAAAGCCCCCTAACCCCCGAAGGGGGGATTAAGAATTTTTTGAATTCCCCCTTCGGGGG
>JANMZS010000057.1:0-12955 GCA_031383535.1 Flavobacterium sp. | reverse complement strand
CAACAGGTAGTGAGTCCGTTTCAGTATGTGGAACTTCATATACTTGGGCAACAAGTGGCTCAACGTATAATGCATCAGGAACCTATACGCATGTGGTAGGATGTAACACAGCAACCTTAACATTGGTATTGACACCAAATACCACAATAGGCAGCGAGTCCGTTTCAGTTTGTGGAAGCTCATATACTTGGGCAACAAGTGGCGCAACCTATAATGCATCAGGAACGTATGATTATGTTGTAGGATGTAACACCGCAACCTTAACCTTGGTATTGACACCAAACACTACAACAGGTAGTGAGTCAGTAACGGCTTGTTGAAGTTCTTATACTTGGGCAACAAGTGGATCAACGTATAATGCATCAGGAACTTATACGCATGTTGTAGGATGTAACACCGCAACCTTAACTTTGACGTTAACACCAAACACTACAACAGGAAGTGTTACGCTAACACAAACAGGAGGAAGCTATACTTGGTCAGCCAATGGAGCAACATATACTTCAAGTTCAACACAAACTGTGGTGTCTGGATGTAATACAGCAACGTTGAACTTGACAATTAACACTACCGAAATCCCAACAGGACCATTAGTGTTCTGTAAAGGTGCTACAGTAGCAACAGCAGTTGGAACTACAAGTTTAAAATTCTATACTAAATTAACTGGAGGAGTACCTTTAGTAGGAACAACAGTTTTAAGCTCAAAAACTTTGTATGTAACAGAAACTATTGCAACTGTTGAGAGTCCTTCAAGAACCCTTATTCAAGTAATAGTAAATGATTTACCAGCTACACCAACAAGTGTAACTTCAGCAGATGCTAAATTAATCTGTAAATACATAGGAACATCTAATCCGGTTAGTTTTACAGCTACAGGTGGTACGGTATATAACTGGACGGTTCCAGCAGGAGCAAGTATTGTATCAGGAGCAGGAACAAGCACCATTGGTGTGAGTTTTGCAGGAGCAATTGCTACACCAGGAATTATTGGCGCAGTTACCGCAAGAGCCGTTGATACAAATGGCTGTATTTCAGCAGCAAAATCACTTACTTTGACTACTAAAGCACCAACCGCACCAACTGCATTGGTACTTAGTAATTCAGGAATTTTAAGCGGCGCTGCTATCAAAAAAGTAGGTCCTTATATGGGAACTGATACTGTATTTACCCTAACTGCGCCAGCAGCAGTTTCAGCAGCTAGCTACAGATGGGAATTACCTACAGGAGTGAATCAATTAGGAGGAGGTACAGGAAATGTAATCACTATTGATTTTGCTGATGTTGACCCAGGAGTAGGTTCATTACCTATTAAAGTGTACTCTGTAGGAGGTTGTGCAGAATCTACAGCTAGAACATTGACATTAGCTAGAGCCTTACCAACGGCACCAACTAAGTTAGTACTTACAGATGGATCTACAATAGTAACCAAAGCAGGTGCTTACACAGGGAATACAACACCATTAACATTGACTGCTACCCCATTTACTAAGCAAGGAGCTACAGCTACTTCATTTAGTTGGGTACTTCCTTCAGGAGTAAATGTTACAGCAGGAGCTACGCAAGTAGCAGATAATGGAACAACCAAAACCTATTCAGGAACTGCAACAGTATTGACTATTAATTTAGGAGGTATCGGAACAGGTGTGTTGTCAATTCCTATGAGTGTTTTCGCAGTCAATGGAACAGGAACTTCGGCTACGGCTAGAACCTTAACCGTAACGAGTGCAGCACCAAAAACACCAGGAGCTATAACAGTTACAGGTTATAATACTTGTAATGCAACATTTACAGCTTCGATTGTAAGTGTACCTGGAGTGACTTATGCATGGACAGTGGGAGGGACAATAGTACCTGGAGAAAATGGTAATGCCATTACTATTACACCAGGGGCTGCTACAACAGTTTCAATTAGTGTAGTTGGATCAAATGGAACAGGAACAAGTTCTCCAAGAATGCTAACTGCTAAAAAATTAACAACTACTTGTAAATTAGCACCAACAGAAGTTGTTGCAGATGTTTTCAGTGTTATTGCCTATCCAAACCCATCATCAGATGAATTTACTATCGAGTCTTCAAGAAAAGGCGCATCAGTACAGGTTTATGATATGGCAGGTCGTTTGATCGAAAACCGTCAAGCAACTTCTAATTCAGTTCAAGTAGGTAAAAACTACGCTGCTGGAGTTTACAATGTGATTATAAATCAAGGCACAAAAGTGAAAACCCTTAAAGTGATTAAGAAATAAAATTTCATAATTGTTTTTTTAATAGTTGATTAATCCCTCGCTACTTGCGGGGGATTTTTTTAATGTTTTTAGTCAAATATCTAATAGGCTTTAAATTCGCTGGGGAAATTTCTGTTGTTCAAAACTAAAATGATATTAGAAGGAAAAATAATTGAGTATCGGCAAGTAAAACAAACACAATCTACTAAAGTAGGAGCTGATTATCCTGATAATATTTATTATGTTATTGTTGTTCAGGGCAAGAAAATTAAAGTACTTAGATTGATTAAGAAATAATCTTTACCAAAGCTTAAAATTAAATTCTATTGCAATTTAAAATCATTTAACCTACAAAAAATAATACTTTACTGCTTCAAAATGCAATTACAAAGCAATTTGTATATTATTGAAACGGTATAATTTATATTTGTTTATTAAAAATAGTCAACATGAAAAATAAATTTTACTTAGTAATTGCATTAATTTATACTTTTTTTGGATATGCCCAAACGGGTATCGGATTATATTCAACCCATGACGGAGGGTTTGAAAACCATTCAGCAACTTTAGCAGGAGGAAGTCTAACTGCTGCTAATCTCTCTACATCACTTTGGACAGCTAATACAACCGCCAACGTAGTTAGAGTTTTTAATGCAACTGGTGGACGTAGTGGGCCAAAATTTGTTTCGTTAGGTTCAACAAATGGTAGTGCGAAAAACTTCTATTCACCCCAAATAGCGGGAGCTTTTGCACCTAACACTACCTATCAAATTCAATTTTGGTACAAATCAGCTTCAACAACTGCTCTCGATGCCAGTACAGTTGATATATTTGTAGATAATGCTTCAGCAACTCAAGCCCCACCGATTGGGACTAAACAAAGTGTGGCTGCTGGTCTATCAACTAGTATTGCCTCTTGGACAAAAGTGTCGGTTGCTATTACAACCGATGCAACTGCGGCAGGAAATTTTGGAGTTGCCGGTCTTACAATTGATGCAGCAACGGCTGGATATTCAGCAGATATTGATGATTTTGTTGTTTATCAAGCGAACACTCCCGACACAACAGCTCCTAATTCTCCGGGAGCAATTACAGCTACGGGCACTGTAGGTGGCGGAGCCAATGTGAGTTGGGCTGCTGCTAGTGGCGGTGTTGACGGAGGGGGTTATGTAGTTGTTCGATATGCGTCAACTGTCCCATTAGCTTCGGATGATCCAAATCAAAATGGTATTTATAAAGTAGCTAGTCCAGTTGGTGCGGGTTTAGTAAGATTCATAGGCACAGGCACTTCTTTTTCTGACACTAATTTGAGTCCAGGTGTAGATTATTATTATAAAGTATATACTATCGACAAAGCATTTAATTATTCTAACGAGAGCACCACAACTACTCCTACTCAATCTATAGCTACCACCTATTACTACAAAGGCGCAGGATTATTGACGGATCTTGCTAGTTGGGGCTTAAATACAAATGGGACAGGAACTGCTCCTACCAATTTTACTGATGCTTCTCAAGTTTTTGAAATTAGAAACACAACAACAGTAACTCTAGATGGTGTGTGGATAGTGGGTGCAGATCCAGCAAACGGAACTAAAATACGTCTTGGAAATAATACCCAAGCTGCCATTACGCTAACATTAAATTCTGGCTCCTCTATTGGCCCTGCTGGTACAGGAAATCTTGATGTAATGGCTCCATCATCTGGAAGTCAAAAGGTGATTTATAAAGGAACCACTGCCATCTCTTTTGGAAATATATTTGATGCCAACCTAGAAGTTGTTTATGATGGGGTAACAGTATCCTCCTCTAGTACCAAAAGTTTTGGCACTATTTCTATAATTAATGGAGCCAATGTTACTTTTACTGCTACTCCTATTATTAAAAACATCAATGTTGATGACACTTCAACACTTGTAGCACCGACAAGCGCATCTTCCGCTTATATTACAATACCTTCTGGGGGTTCAGTTGTTATCAATGGAACGGTAAAAGTGCCTAAATTGACAGGATTTGTTTCTAGTAATGTGGGTGCATCAAATGACAGTTTTGGTGCCATTCAATTTTTAGCTGCTGAAAATCTTACTCTAGGAGCTACTAGTATTGTAGAATATGTTCGAACAGCTACAGGCGCTCAAACCGTAACGGCTAGAACAGATTATAAAAATCTAATCTTGAGCGGAACAACTCCAAAAAACATTAATGGCTCTACTAGTGTTTCGGGTACATTTACCGTTAATCAAACAGCTCCTGCTACAGCAATAAACTTATTAGGTGATGTAACAGTCAATGGAACGCTTTCTTTTGTATCGGGTAAAATTAGCACTTCGACTAATACCCTGACTATAGGAACTTCAGGAAGTGTTACGGGTACAGGACAATCTACTGGATGGATTGTGGGTAATTTGAAAAAACTAACCGCTTCAAATGCAAGTCCAACTTTTTCATATGCTATAGGTGATTCTAATAATTATACTCCATTATCATTAACGTTTACTGGAAACACATCAGCCGCTGGAGGATTGACAGCTAAAATTAACACCCCTGACCATCCACAAATTGCCACTTCTGGACTTGATGAGACAAAAAGTGTGAACAAAACTTGGACATTGACAAATGATGCTTTGACTGGATTTGGAACATATAGTGCTCTTTTTAATTATTCAACTGCTGATATTGATGCGGGTTCTACACCAGCGAATTATAAAATCCGATTGTATAATGGTTCGACTTGGTCAAATAGTACGCTTTCGGGTGTTCCTACTGATACTGCGGCGACAGCTACTGGTATTTCAGGTTTTGGAGATTTCGCCATTGGGGAAATTAACCCATTAGGGCTTAAAGACAATATGTCAAAAACATTTAAACTATATCCTAATCCTGTAAATGATGGTGTTTTATACATAAGCTCTGACAACAGCTCTGACAAGTCTATAGAAATTTATGATTTATTAGGTAAAAACGTTTTTTCTTCAAAAATTATTTCAGATAAGGTTGAAATTAAATCCTTAAAGACTGGCGTTTATTTTGCAAGAGTTAAAACAGATCAACAAGCTACTGTTCAAAAAATAGTTATTGAAAACAATTAATTTTTATTCACTTTTATCTAATTGCCGTATGAAATTATTCAACAAATACGTATTTATTTTATTTTCAATACTATTTATTTATTCTTGTAGTACCGAAGATGTTTCTGTAGGACTTGCAACAGATTTAGGTTCATTTAATGTTCCTGCTAAGCAGTTATCAAGTGCGTCATTTGAATTAACTCCACCTACATCTAGTAGACCAGGTTCTTTTTCATATAAAAGTAGTAATACCTCTGTTGCAGTAATAAAAGGTTCAACACTTACTATTGTAGGAATTGGAACAGCAACAATAACCGCAACACAGTCGGACTATCAAAAGTATGCTGAAGTATCAACCACTGCAAATTTTAGTGTAACAGAATTTGAACCTGCTACATTAGGCGCATTTACTATTCCTACTAAACTAATTGGTGATGCTCCGTTTCAAGTAACAGCACCAACTTCTAACAGTTCAGGAGCTTTTACCTATACGAGTAGTAATCCGTTAGTAGCATCCGTTAATGGAACAACAATAACCATTTTAACAGTTGGAACGACTACAATTACTGCCACACAAGCAAAGAGTAGTCCGTATGATACTGCAAGTATATCTGCGACTTTAGATGTTATAATTCCTCCTGCCAATATTATTGCAGACAACTTTTTAGGGACAGACGGTTCTAATTTAACGGCTAATGGATGGATAGCGCATAGTAGTACTGCTACTAATCCCATTAAAAATACTAGTCCTGGATTAGCTTTCCCAAATTACTTTGGGTCTGATATTGGAAATGCGGCTAGCGTAACAAGTATTGGTCAGGATGTTTCCTTAAAGTTCACAACAGTTACTTCAGGAACGGTTTATGCCTCATTTTTGATAAAAGCAACACCATCAACATTAATCAATGAGTACTTTTTTGCATTTGGAAACAACGACACGGCAGACACTTCATATCGAGGTAAATTATCAATAAATCAAGATACTACAGATCCTACTAAATTTAGATTTGGGTTTGCTGCCAATTTAACAATTAAAACCACCCCTCCTGTTTATAATTATGGTGAAACTTATCTAGTGGTTATTAAATATAAAATAGTACCTGCTGGTAGAGATGAATCAAGTTTATATGTTTTTAATGCTAACTCGAGTTATAAAACCGAGCCTAGCACTCCAACTATTGGTATCGAAGACACAGCTTCTATAGATATTCTCCCAGGTAGAGTTGTTATTAGACAAGATAACGTCATTTCTCCAAATGTTATCCTAGATGGTTTGAGAGTGGACACAACGTGGAATATTAGAAATTAATTTAACCAAGTTAGAGCAAAATAATGATGAAGCTAAAAAGGATACTAACATTGGTATTGACACTATTATTAGTGGTAACCTATTCAAGTGCCCAAGAAATTGTACTTAACAAATACAAATTTGGTGAAGGCCTAAAATTTACAGGCAAAGACGATAATTATAAAATTGAAATTTCTGGATTTGTACAGCCGTATTTAGAAACAAGAAAATATGTTGACAATGGTGACGCTACTTTCTATAATCGATTTAGAATTAGAAGAGCGCGTATTCAACTTGCTGGAAATTCAGCACAAGAAAAATTGTCTTACAGAGTACAACTTGATTTAACAGGTGGTGGTGAGGGTGATGCTTCTATTGGCAGCCTAATTTATGATGCTTGGGTAGCTTATGATTTAACCAAAAGAATTAAAGTAACTTTTGGTCAAAAAGCAACTCCTACAGATAATCGTGAACTTGGAATGCGTTCCAACACCCTTCAATTAGTTGATCGAAGTCCATTGACCTCAGTATTTGCTTCTATTCGTGAATTTGGATTTTTTGCTGAATCTACTCATAAAATTTCGCGGTATGCCTATATTAAACCAGAAATAGCCGTAACAAATGGCGATGGAATTAATGTTTTTAATAAAGACCATGGTGGCTTAAAATATGGAGGTCGAATTGATTATTTGCCTTTTGGATTATTTAGCAACTTTGGACAGTATCGTCAAGCAGATATCGTAAGAGAATTGACTCCAAAATTTGCAATAGGTGTAAATTACAGTTACAACGAAGGAATTAGTGATAGAAGAGGAAGCGCAAGCGGAACAATACTTTACTTAGACGTTAACAATAAAGAATTACTACCCGATTATGTTAAATATGGTATCGATTTTCTTTTTAAATACAAAGGATATTCCGTTTTAGGAGAATATATTAATGCTTCCTCAAGAGTGCCCAATGGAATTACTCAAAGAGTAAGAACCGATGGCACTACCTCACCAGATTTTTTGGTCAATGGAATTCAAGATGTAGAAAAATATGTTAACGGGAGAATGATGGTTGGTAAAGGCTATAATATTCAAGGAGGCTATGTTTTCAAAAACAATATATCTATTGACGGAAGATTTGCACATTTAGAACCTGAAACAAACTCATTCTTAAATAATGCTACTTTTTACAACCGTTCTCATTATTATACATTAGGAATAACAAAATATTTAGCTAAAAACTATGGCGCAAAAATCCAGTTAGATTGCACCTACATTAATGCCAAACCAGGATCTAATAACGTTAATGCAGTTCCTATAAAAGGAGATGAGATTTTAACACGACTAATGACAACTATATCTTTTTAATAGGATGAAAGATAAACTAAAATATTTGTTTTTTGCTTTCATGATTGGCTTGACCACTTTTGGACAGTTCAATCCGCAAAATGATGAAATAACCAAACGGTTTTTTCCGGATCCTGTTTTAGAGATTAATACGCCTGCTTTTGGCAAAAAAGGGTTTACCAATTATGACGATATGATGAACTACTTGAACAAGTTAGTAACATCACATCCTGCAGAAATGGCTCTTTCATTTATTGGCGAAAGTCAGAAAAATAAAAAGATTCCGATGCTAGTTTTAAATCGAGATAACGGACAAGAAAAAATAAAAGTTTGGTTTCAAGGTGGACTTCATGGTGATGAACCTGCTGGAACAGAAACCATGCTTTTTCTCTTAGATAAAATACTAAACGACCCTAGTTATTCTTATTTATTAGATAAAATTACCCTGACCGTGGTTCCGATGGCCAATATTGATGGGTATGAAAAACAAGATCGTTATGCTGCCGATGGTTTAGATTTAAATCGGGATCAAGTAAAACTATTGGCGCCAGAAAGCAATTATTTAAAGAAAGCTTTTAGCAATTTCGGAGCAGAGGTAGCAGTTGATTTTCATGAATATAGACCTTTTAGAAAAGAGTTTAACGAATTAGGAACTGATGGAATTTGCTCCATTTATGATGCGATGTTTATGTATTCAGGAAATTTGAATCTAGCACAAAATTTAAGAGAGTATACCAAAAATGTTTTTGTTGAAAATGCCAAAAAAACATTAGAATCAAACAAGCTTAGTTTTCGAGATTATATTACAACCGACAAACAAAACAATGAACTAAATTTCAAGCAATGTACCACCGAGGCTCGATCAAGCACCACCTCTTTTGCCTTGACAAATTGTATCTCTTCGCTTATCGAAATTAGAGGAGTAAGCCTTCAAAAAACATCGTTTAAACGTAGAATAAATACCACTTTTTTAATCGCAACCTCATTTCTAAAAACAGCCTATGAAGATGCTACAATAATTAAAGAAGTATTAAAAATTTCAGGAAATTCAAAGCCAGAAAATCTAGTAGTAGTTTGCAAAAAACCACAAGAAAAACAAACCATTCGAGCCATAAGCTTGAGAGACAATATGGAAACAAGTTTAGATATTAAAGTTAATAATGCGCTGAAAGCAGAGCCAGTATTAGAAAGAAAAAGACCCTTTGCTTATTTGATACTACCTGAACAAAAAAAATTAGCCGAAAAACTAATTGTTCTTGGACTAGCAGTTGAGGAACTCACAGAAAATAAAACACTAAAAGTAGAAATGTATATTGTGACATCACGCTCTGTAAGCCCCGAAGAAGATGAAGGGTACAAATCACAAAAAGTAGAAACATCAGTTTCAACAGCAGAAAAATCTTTCCCAAAAGGCACGTTTATTGTCTATTTGAATCAGAAAAATGCTAAGCTAGCCACCGAAGTTTTAGAGCCCGAAAGCGAAAGTGGATTTGTGAAATTCGAAGTCCTAAATACCGTTTTAAATAAAGAATTACCAATCTATAGATACTTAAATAATGAAAAAATATAACCCAAAAATGAAGCTAAAAACAATAGTATCAACATTTATATTTCTAGTTGGATGTACCGCAATTGCCCAAGTTCAAATAAAAACTGAATCTAATGAATTTCAGTTAGGAGATGGTTTGCGATTTAACGTTAACGATGGCGACTATAAATTTAACATTAGTGGATTTATACAAGGCGTTTATCAAAACGAAAAAACCGATGGTGCTGATGCCAATAATTTCATGAATGCAAAAAATGCTTATTTTACGATTTCAGGTAGTATGTTGAAAGAAAAAGTGTCCTTTTTAGTGCAAAACAACTTCAGCAATGGCAAACCGTTACTAGATGCTTGGATGGCATACTCCCCTATTTCTAATCTGAAAATAACTTTTGGACAGAAACAAACCTTTACAAACAATAGAGAAATGACTTTCTTCGAAGACAAATTACAGTTTGTAGATAGAGGCATTTTTAGTTCACAGTTCTCTAGTTTAGGTAGGGAATTCGGAATGTTTTTTGAAAGTGAATTTACGGAAGGCAATTTCATTGTAAAACCAAAAATTGCTGTTACCTCTGGCGATGGGCTAAATTCTTTTGGAGCTAATTCTAGTGATGTAGATCGAGGAAGTTTAAAATATGGTGGACGAATTGATATTTTACCTCTTGGAAAATTCAAAGAAGGGAATGATGGCTACATCGCCGATTTAAAACATGAAGATGAATTGAAAATCTTAGTTGGAGCAGCTTACAGTTATAATATTGGAGCTAGTAACAAAGTTGGTGAAGGTCATTTTATCAGGAATCCTGATGAAGTTGAACAGCAAACCAATAAAAGTAACTTTGCATTTACATTTTATGATACTACTGGCAAAGAAACGCATCCTGACTACAGAAAATTTTATGAAGATATTTTATGGAAATACAAGGGATTCTCATTGCTAGCAGAATATGTTAATACTACAGCAACAAGTTTAGACGGCACTTTCTTGAATGCAGGAGCAACAAGACCTTTGTATTTAACTGAGATTAGCGAATTTTTAGTCTTAGGAGACGGCTATAATGTTCAAGCAGGCTATGTTACCAAATCAGGATACTCTCTTGATTTAAGATATGAAAAATTAAACCAAGAATTCGATAACAACAAATCATTATTGTTAGATCAAGAAGCATACACTATTGGTTTTACTAAATATTTCAAAGGCAATAATTTTAAAATTCAATCGGCAGTATCTGCAAATAATGTCGATCAATTTAATTCTACCACAAGTAGCATTGAAAAAGTTAAAACCATTACAGCGCAATTTGCTATTCAGGTAGTTTTTTAATAAAAATAATTTTAACAACTAATATTCTATTCATTTATATCATTTAATAAATGATAAGCATTTTTAATACCATTAATTATGAATACATCGAATACAGAAACAACTCAAAAACGCTCTAGATTTTACTCCTTAATCACTAATTTAACTTTTTGGGTATTAATCGCAATTATTGTGGGTGTGTTATTAGGACAATATTATCCTACGCAAGCCATTGAAATGAAAATTGTTGGAGATTCATTTATAAGTCTTGTGAAATTATTTATAGCTCCAATTATATTTTTAACCATAGTATTAGGAATAAGTAGTATGGGCGATTTGAGTAAAGTAGGTCGAATAGGTTTAAAATCCTTAATCTATTTTGAAATTGTATCTTCATTGGCCTTGATTATAGGTGTTTTTGTTGCCTATGTAATTGAGCCTGGTAAAATTGACAAAACGGGTTTAAACATTCAAGATGCCAGCCAATATACTTCAACAAAACAAGCCGCTAGCTTTGACTGGGTATCTATTTTTTTAAATAATATTACGCTACAGGTGTTATTAGTGGCTATTGTTGTGGGTGTTATTTTAAATTATTCTAAAAAGAGAGAAACCATAGTAGCATTTTTATATAAATGCTCAAAAATTGTATTCACAATGTTAAAGTGGGTTATGTATTTAGCGCCCTTAGGAGCTTTTGGAGGTATGGCATATACTGTTGGAAAATTTGGATTACACACACTTATTCCGCTAGGGAAACTAATGATTACTTTTTATATCACCATGTTTTTGTTTATTTTTATTGTATTAGGTAGTATTCTAAGATATTACAAAATAAATATATGGCACTTTATCAAATACCTTAAATCCGAACTTCTTATTGTTTTAGGCACCTCATCGTCTGAAGCCGCATTGCCTAATTTAATGGAAAAACTAGAGAAAATGGGCTGTAGCAAATCGGTTGTAGGACTTGTTGTTCCAACTGGTTATTCGTTTAACCTTGATGGAACTTCGATTTATTTGTCTATGGCAATAATTTTTCTGGCACAACTTTATAATGTTCATCTTAGTATTGGAGAAATTATGACCATAATTGGACTTCTAATGGTTACTTCTAAGGGTGCTGCTGGGGTAACTGGTAGTGGATTTATAATACTAGCTTCAACATTAACAGCCATTCATAAAATTCCAATAGAAGGTCTAGCCTTTTTACTTGGAGTAGATAAATTCATGAGCGAAGCTAGAGCTATTACCAATTTTATTGGAAATGGCGTTGCTGCCATTGTAATTTCAAAATCCGAAAATGAATTTGTAAAACTAGATGAACCTTTTAATTTGGAGATAAAAGAAAAAACTATTGACATTCCAAACCCCTTTATAATGGAATCAGAAAATTCAAATTATTCGTTGAAATAATATTTTATTTATTAGTCTTTAATAGCCAAAAAAAACCTTTTTAACCACCTGTTTTTAGATAAAAAGTATTCTTTAAAATTTAAAGAATTACATTTTATAAATCCTCTTTTTGTCTAAAACAAACCCTAAACTCTTTTGATTTAAATTGAATAAAATAGATAAGAATCATATTAAATAAAACAAGATGAAAAACATTAAAATTATTCAGGAGTTACATGATTTAGGAATTACAGGCTATCACGATGTTTCGTATAATCCTTCTTATGAAGATATGTATCAAGCCGAAGTATCTCATTTTAGAAAAGGATACGAAAAAGGAGCTATTACAGATACAGGTTGTGTGGCTGTAAAAACGGGTGTTTTTACAGGACGTTCACCTAAGGATCGCTATATTGTTCAAGACGATATAACTAAAGACACTATTTATTGGGATAAAAAAGTAAATTTTCCTACTACTGTTGAAATATGGAATGATCTAAAATCTTTAGTTTTAGAACAATTATCCACCTCTAAAAAATTATATGTTGTTGATGCATTTTGCGGATCAAATATTAATTCTAGATTAAAGGTTCGTTTTGTAATGGAAGTGGCTTGGCAAGCTCATTTTGTTACCAATATGTTTATTAGACCCTCAACCTATGAATTAGAAAGTTTTGGAAAACCTGATTTTATAGTCATGAATGGTTCAAAAGCTACTAATCCCAACTGGGAAGAACAGGGATTGAATTCAGAAAATTTTGTTTTGTTTAATCTCACTGAAAAAATACAAATC
>JANMZS010000028.1:0-3273 GCA_031383535.1 Flavobacterium sp. | reverse complement strand
ATGTCCATCCGAAGCAAAATAAAATTCATTTTCATCAGTTACGAATGGAAATGTTTCTTTTCCTTCTGTATTTATTGGTTTTCCAACATTTTCAGGAACACTATAAGTGCCATCATCATTAATTTTAACTTTAAAAATATCAGATTGTCCTAAAGTACCTGGCATATCCGATGCAAAGTATAAAGTTTTTTCGTCAACACTCAAAGTTGGGTGAGCTGTACTATATTGATCGCTATCAAAAGGCAGTTCAGTTACCTTTCCCCATTTATCATCCTCTAAACTAGCTTTGTATATTTTAATTAAAGTAACTCTATTGCCATCTTTTCCTTTTTTACCGTCAATATAATTATTTCTAGTAAAATACATTGTATTACCATCTTTGGTAAAAACAGGAGTTGATTCATGAAATTTAGAGTTTATAGTATTAGAAAATTTAGTAATAGAAGTTGGACTTGGAGTTTTATTTTCATCTAAATCGGCAGTATACAAATTAGTAAAATATTGATTTGTCCATTTGTGTTTCTTTTGTCCTAAACTACCAGTATCTCTTGCAGATGTAAAAACAAGTTTATTTTGAAAAAAAGAACTACCATAATCAGAATATTTTGAGTTGATTCCCGCATCTTCAATTTTGTATCTCCCTGAATTTGCTTTTATTTCTTCTAAATAGTTTCTGTTTTTTTCAAAAAGCAATCCTCTATTATCGTTTCCAGATTTTTGGCTAAACTTTTCAAGCATTTGATTAGATTTTTCATCTTGTCCAATAGACTTTAAAGATTGGGCATATCTATAATAATATTCAGCATCCAATTCAGAACTCATGGCAAATAATTCTCCATACCATTTAGCAGCGCTTTCAAATTCAGAATTGAAGTAATAGGCATTACCTAATTTTTGAAACATATCTACAGATTTGTATCCTTTTTCAGCTACTCTTTCATAAGTTTTAATGGCGTCAATATAGGCATAGCTATCGTATTTTTTATCAGCAGTAGCTGCCTTATTTTTTTGGGCATAACCGTCGAATGAAAAAACACTAATTATTGTTATAAAGATGAATATATAATTTTTCATGATGAATATTTTTTATTTTTTTAAATTTTCTCTTTTATATCTTTCGATTTTCTGTTGAACATTTCCATAATCCTATTTGCTTCTTCATTTTCACCTACCGATTTAAGGGACTCTGAATAACGAAAATAATATTCTGATCCTAATTTATTAGTCATTGCAAATAATTCACAATACCATCTCACAGCCTTTTCTAATTGATCGTTTAAGAAATAACCGTCTCCCATTTTTTTGAACATATCAATCGACTTATATCCTTTTTCAGCCACTCTTTCATACGTTTTTATAGTATCTATATAAACATATTTTTTTTCCTTTTCAATGCTTTTAGCAATTTTTAATTTTTGCCCATAAGTACTAAACATTAAAACATTTAATACTACGCATAGCAATATATTGTTTCTCATATTGCTTTTAAAAGAATCTAGGGGTCGTTATCTTATCAATATTCCTAAATATCTCATATCGTAAAAATATTTCATGAGATCCTGAATTATAATTTTTTAGGTTGGTAGTTTCATTATCATATCCATAGCCAATATAAATCCCGTCTGAAACTTGAAATCCGACCATAGCACTCAATGCGGCACTCCATCTGTAAGCTACACCTACAACAAATTTATCATTAAACATAAAATTAGCTGACATGTCCATTTGTAACGGAGCTCCTTCAACTAGTTTGGAGATAAATGCTGGTTTAAATTTCAAATAGCTATTTAGGTCAAAAACATAACCACCTATAAGGTAATAATTAACTTTTTCCTTGAAAATTTTTACATCATTATCACTAAACCTATTTGTTTCTATAAAATTAGGAATAGAAAAACCAATATATGCTTTATCAGAATGCAAATAGATACCTGCACCAATATTTGGTGTGAACTTATTATAATTTTGTAAGCTTTCATCTCCTTGATCAACAGGATCTAGTTCACTTATATTCAAATCAAATAAATTAGCTGTACCTTTTAGACCAAAAGAAAGTTTAAAACTTTCGGAAGTAGGAATGGTGTAGGATAAATCAGCCGATATTGTATTTTCATGTGTTGGGCCAATTCTGTCGTTAATTAACGAAACGCCTAATCCAAGATTGCTCCCATTCAAAGGAGTATTTACAGAAACAGCATTGGTTACAGGTGCACCATCTAATCCTACCCATTGGGTACGATGTAAAGCAAATATACTCAAGGCTCCTCTCGATCCTGCATAAGCAGGATTGACATTGATTGTGTTATACATGTATTGTGTAAATTGTGCATCTTGTTGAGCAAAACCTACAACTGATGTAAACATCAAAACGAATAGTAGTATTCTTGTTTTCATTTATTTTACTTTTTAAATATCTTGGGAGTTTTTTAATCTCCCAAGAAGTTAGATTTGAGTTTGGGTTTATCGTGTTAGGTATAAGTAACCATTTTTTGTATATGTTTGAATTGAATTATTTGTTGATGATGTATAATTCAATATATAAAAATAGGTTCCAGTAGGTAATCCTTCAGATTGTTTAATTGTAGTTCTTCCTTTAGAAGTTCCATCAAATACATTGGTCTCATTGTCATAATTTTTGGTTTCGAAAACCAATACTCCCCAACGGTTATAAATTTCTAATGTATTATTGATATAACAATCATCAGTAATATTATCAATTATAAATACTGGATTTTTTTCATCTCCATTTGGAGAGAATGCATTGTGTACTACTAAAGCATCACAAGCCAACACAAAAGCTCTTTCAACAATTACCTCGTCTGAAGCACTAATTGGTGTATTATTTGGTGTCAATCCATTAGCATAAGCTATATTTATGACTTTGTCATCAGGTCTTTCTACATCATCTAATGTTATCAAATATTTTTGTGTAAATTCTTCAAAATTCCCTGGTAATAAGTTTGCAATAGTTGTATCTAAATTAGTTAAAGGATCGGTTACTTTAACATCATGAAGTGTTATGCTACCAGTATTTTCAACTTTTATGGTATAAACAATTTCATCACCAACCACACTATAATTACTAACATTAGCTGTTTTTATAACTACTAAACCTGGATTTTGAGGTAGGTTTGTTACCGTTGGATCATTCTCTAAATTGCTATTATTATCAGATTTGTCTGTTACTTCAGCACCAGTCGGAGGATTACCTGTTGCAGTAGCCTGATTGGTAACACTTCCTGTGTTTATATCAGCTTGTGTAATGGTATAAGT
>JANMZS010000014.1:0-5411 GCA_031383535.1 Flavobacterium sp. | reverse complement strand
GCTATTGCGTTGAGTGAAGCGGAAGGATTGGATAAAAAAACTAAAAAATTATGAACAACAATTTAACAATGGATTTTTCTATCAACAAAGAAAACCATACAATTACAGTAAAAAGAGAATTTTTTGCGGGATTGCCTTTGGTTTGGAAAGCGTTTACCACAAGTGAAATTTTGGATCAATGGTGGGCACCAAAACCTTGGAAAGCAAAAACAAAATCAATGGATTTTACAGAAGGTGGACAATGGTTGTATGCAATGGTTGGACCAAAAGGTGAAGAACATTGGTCATTTGCAAAATATTTAACTATAAAAAATGAAGAAGAATTTGTAGCGACAGATGGTTTTTCTGATGCTGATGGCAACATAAATAAAGAAATGCCACAATCAAAATGGAAAGTGGATTTTAGCAGTCTTGAGAAAAATAGTTTGGTTGAAATTGAAATCACATTTAATGATTTGGCACAGTTGGGAAGTACGCTTGACATGGGTTTCAAAGACGGATTTACTATGGGATTGAGCAATTTAGATGTATATCTAGCCTCACATAAATAATAAAATTTAAGAACGTAAAAATAACTCACTAGCAGAACAACAAAACAAGTAATACTTCATTTATGCCAATTCAATTGCAAATTATCTGGCTTTTTTTACTGTCTATTCCTGTTGCTTGTGTGGCATGGACGGTAACACATGAAGATATATTTAAGGAACCAAGAGACTATTGTGTTAAAAGAAGCCTGAACGGTAAAACAATCATTGAAAGAAAGTTCTTTTACCTTTTTACCTGTGAATATTGTTTCAGCCATTACGTTGTCATTTTGTTTCTGTTTTTAACGGATTACAAATTATTGATGGATGATTGGAAAGGGTATATTATTGCAGGATTTTCATTAGTATGGCTAGCAAATACTTACATGAGTGTGTTTGGGTTTATTCGTCAGAGTATTAAAAAGGAAAAAAATGAAATTGAGGTAATGGAAAAAAAATGAAAAATTTGTGAATAATGGGTATTACCTAAGAAATAGAATAGGCTGTTGAAAAAATAATACGTAAAGCAATTGAATTTTAAGAATTTATGAATAGATAATAAATTGAAAACAAGCAGCCACATAAAAAAAGATCGATTAAGAAAATCCTTAAGAATAGAAAAAATAATTAAAATAAAAAAAACTAAAAAATAACATAATATGAAAAATAGTCAAATTAATAAAAGTGCATCTATTAAAGAACAATTCACCGATAAATTTATCGAAACAGCACCCAACGTCAACTTATATGTCAAAGATTATGGAAATGGAGATCCTGTAATTTTAATACACGGTTGGCCACTTTCTAACGAAATGTGGGAATATCAAATAGAAAATTTGGTTGCCAATAATTACAGAGTGATAACCTATGACCGACGGGGTTTCGGTAAATCTTCTCAACCTTGGAATGGCTATGATTACGACACGTTGACCGATGATTTAAAAGCAATAATCGACCAATTAGAGTTAACAAACATCACGTTGGTTGGCTTTTCTATGGGTGGCGGCGAAGTGGTTCGTTATTTTAGCCGACACGCTGGTCAAAATGTTTCAAAAGTAGTTCTTGTTTCTTCCATAATACCGTATTTGGCGCAAAGCGATGACAATCCAGACGGAGGTACGAAAGAAAAAAATGAGGCTACACAACTCGCAATTAAAGAAGACAGAATTGCATTTTTAGATGATTTTGGCAAAAGCTTTTTTGGTGTAAGTTTCATTAATACTGTTATAAGCAAGCCTTTATTGCAATATTACAGCATGTTAGCCTCTTTTGCTTCGCCACACGCTACCACCGAATGTGCCAAAACTTTTTCGAATACAGATTTCCGAAAAGAAGCACTGTCAGTGAACGTACCTACATTAATTATTCACGGAAATGCTGATAAAATTGTACCTATTGAAATTTCATCTGAAAAAGCAGCTCAATTAATTGCCGACAATAAATTTATTATTTATGATGACGCACCACATGGCTTATTTTATACTGATAAAGATAAATTAAACGTTGATTTACTTGAATTTTTAAACTCGTAATATTAAATTAAATCACTCCTATGGACAGAATCTGCAAAGCTATAATGTTTTTATTTCGCCACAAATTCACGAATTAATTGTTGAAATTAGTGAATTCGTGGCAAAAGTTTTTAGAACCTGAAAGATAAATACACTAAAGTGCCCACCTCGCTGGAGCATTTTTTTAAGTCTCAGCGGGACTAACTTTTGTAGAAATTAACCCGTTGGGTCTAATTAATAAATTGTGTCAAATAATTAACTTTCAAAGTTAAAATTAAACCCAATTAGAAATTAAATGTCAGTCTGAGCTTGTCGAAGACAAAAAAAAGAGACACTTCGACTCCCGAAGCTTAGGGACAGTGTGACAAATTGCAATAAATTAAGCATGAAATATAATTGCACCCAACGGGTTAGAAATTAATACATATAAATTCAACAAGCCCCATCGGGGCGCTCTATTAGAGAATTTATAGTCTATCACTAATAGGTTTTAATACGTTGACCTGCTTGAAAATATAAATTCCTGAAACGGATAGATAAATAGTGTAAATTAGCAATTCAAACTAATCCCCAGGCTATGAAAAATAAAATACCAGAAATAGATAAGGAGCTTATTAAGTCTGCCAACCATTTTCCAGTTGTGGGTGTTGGCGCATCCGCAGGTGGGCTCGATGCTTTTAAAAAATTACTGAAAGCGATTCCCGAAGAATCTGGTATGGCTTATGTATTGGTACAGCACCTTGACCCCAACCACGAAAGTTTGTTGGTAGAACTGCTGCAAAAAGTTACACCTATCCCTGTATTAGAAATTATGGATGATATTAAAGTACTACCCGATCATATTTATGTTATCCCCAGCAATAAAATGATGGTGGCTACAGATGGCGTTTTAGTGCTGGCACCCCGCCCGGCAAAAAGTAAAACCGAACGCAACTTACCTATTGATCTTTTCTTTTCTTCGCTGGCTGAGGTGCACCAGGACCATGCTATAGGAGTGGTGCTATCCGGTACAGCATCGGATGGAACACAGGGATTGAAAGCGATCAAAGAACACGGAGGTATCACTTTTGCACAGGACGAAGCCTCTGCAGAGTATGAAGGTATGCCTCATAGTGCGGCAGAAGCAGGCGTGGTTGATTTTATTCTTCCACCAGAAGAAATACCTAATAAAATATTAGAAGTTACCAGTAAAACAGTACTGAGTGATGAAGCATTGCAAAACGTCCCAAAAGAGGAGGAAGATGTTTTTAAACAGATTCTTTCCTTGCTTCGCATACGCAAAGGGGTTGACTTTACCTATTACAAACAAAGCACTATCCGCCGCCGAATACTTCGCAGGATGGTGATAAACAAAAACGAAGAACCAGACGAATATTTGAAATTTTTAAGAGGTAATAACCCGGAGCAGGATCTGTTGTATCAGGATATGCTGATTCCTGTAACTTCTTTTTTCCGGGATAAAAAAGTATTTGAAAATTTATGCAACGATGTTTTTCCGGCCATTATAAAAAATAAAGTTCCCGGAGAAATAACAAGGATATGGGTGGCAGGTTGCAGCACCGGACAGGAGGTATATTCCTTTGCAATTTGCTTTAAAGAATTTTTAGGTGACAATCATGAACGAATCCAGATTTTTGGTAGTGACCTTAGCGAACCTGCCATTTTAAAAGCCCGGACGGGCTTGTATGAAAAAACGGAATTAGACAGCATATCGCCGGAACGGCTGAAGGAATATTTTACAAAAAGCAATGGCGGTTTCCAGGTAAATAAAAGCATCAGGAATATGTGTGTGTTTGCGCACCATAATTTTTTAAAAGACCCACCCTTTGGCAAAATGGATTGTATAAGCTGCCGCAATGTGCTAATTTATATGGAGCCTTATTTACAGAAAAAGGCATTAACCACTTTTCATTATGCATTAAATCCAAAAGGGTTTTTATTGTTGGGTAAATCAGAAACCACGGGAGGTGTACCCGAATTGTTTGCTCCCGAAGGAAAGAGCGATAAACTATACACCCGTAAAGATGCACCAGGCAGGTTTATACAGATAACGAGCCAGCGAAGCGAACAAATTTTAAGCAGGGCCATTGGAAATTCCAAAAGTGATTCCGATAACTATCGGAACCGCAGCGATTTTCAAAAAACAGCCGATGATATTTTGCTCACCAAATACACTCCTGCCGGTGTGGTGGTAAATGAGGCAATGGACATTGTACATTTCAGAGGCAACACTTCAAACTTTTTGGAGCAAGCTCCCGGCAAACCCAGCCATAATTTATTGATGATGGCTAAACACGGTTTGGGTTTTGAGCTACGGAATATTTTACACAAAGCAAAAACGGATCAGGTAGCAGTAGTAAAAGAAAATATACCCCTGGAAGTGAGCGGCAGCATCCGTAATATTTCTATTGAAGCCATGCCGCTACCCAATACCCTTGAGCCTTATTACCTGATACTCTTTCACGACCATAATGTAACTGACGCTGTGGGATTGGTAAAGGGTAGCAAAAGAAAGGTTTCTCCAACATCAAAAAAAGACGACAGAGATATCCGAATACAATTGTTAGAGCAGCAACTGAGCCAGTTACGGGAAGATATGCGGAGCATTACCGAGGATCAGGAAGCCAGTAACGAAGAACTGCAAAGTGCCAATGAAGAACTGCTGAGCGGTAGCGAAGAACTGCAGAGCTTGAACGAAGAACTGGAAACCAGTAAGGAAGAATTGCAAAGTACCAACGAAGAACTCACAGTTTTAAACCATGAACTAATTGGTCTGAACGAGCAGGTAACCGATGCAAGAAATTATTCCGAAAGCATTGTTGCCACGCTTTACCAGCCACTGCTGGTGCTTGATAAACACTTACGTGTAAAAACCGCCAACAAAGCTTTTTATAAAACATTTAATGTAAATGAACAGGAAACAGAAGGGGTGCTGGTGTACGACCTGGGTAACCGGCAATGGAATATTCCCGAACTACGAACTTTGCTGGAAGAAATTTTGCCACAAAAAAAACAGATTACCGATTTTGAAGTAACACACCATTTCACGTCTATTGGCGAACGGGTAATTTTATTGAGTGCCCTGGAAATTACAAGAGAAAAAAAAGAAGAGAAATTAATTCTGCTTTCCATTGAAGATATTACCGAAAAAGCATTTGCCCGAAAAAAAATAGAAGAAAGCGAGAAACGTTACAACATGATGCTGATGAAATCGCCATTCGCTTTTGCTGTACTTAAAGGAAAAAACATGGTGATAACCCTTGCCAACGATTCCGTAAAAGAAATGTGGGGGAAAGGGAAGGACTTGGAAGGAAAGCCGCTACTTGAAGTTTTGCCTGAGCTCAAAGATTCAGAATTTCCTGGTTTGCTAGAT
>JANMZS010000013.1:0-3148 GCA_031383535.1 Flavobacterium sp. | reverse complement strand
TTTCATCCAATTATTATCATTTTTCGTATATACTTACTAAATAAATGTTTATGGAAAAATATAAATCTTCAACTTTTAATAAAACGGTTAGCTTGATTGTTTTTACACATTTGTTGTTTTTTATAATTATTATTTTTTTGTATTGTAGAGTATTGCATCAAGAGGAAAGTTTGATGCATTATCATAAACTATTTGAAGCTAAAAATGCGCAATATGAAAGCGAATTTATTATGTCTTTTAGTAGCATTAAAAATAGTTTGTTGCTGCTGTCAGTTTTGATTTTTATTAGTTTAACGGCTTATTTAGTCTTTGTTAAAAACAACCTGTTCCATCCTATAAAATTAATTACTAGTGCTTTAGAAACTGGTAGTAAAAAATGCATTAAATTATTAAAAGCCATTCCTGGAGAGTTTAGTTATATTGGTAATCTATTTCAAGATAATGACAATCATAAATACGAATTAGTTTCTGCCAAAATTAAAGCAGAAGAAAGCGAACGCTTAAAATCTACATTTCTTGAAAATTTATCACATGAAATTAGAACCCCAATGAATGCAATTATTGGATTTACCGATTTAATGCTTACTACTAATCTTAATGAAGAGGAAAAGAAGAAATATCTTTCTATAATTCACAAAAGTGGAACTGGTCTTGTTTCAATAATAGAAGATTTAATAGAAATGTCTAAAATTGATACCAATCAAATCGTTCCAAATTATACCGATATTGATTTAGATAAATGCCTTATAGAACTATATAATACAATAAAAGTTGACATTCCAAAGACTAAAAAAATAGATTTTTATAATACTAAAAGCAAATTGAGTTTGTTTTATAATGTTAAGGTTGATGAAGTAAAATTGAAGCAAATCATTATCAATTTGGTTTACAATGCCATTAAATTTACTGAAGAAGGTTATGTTGCTTTTGGTTATGAAATTATTGAAGAAGACGAATTGGATTTTATAGAATTCTCGATAAAAGATACTGGAATTGGCATTAGTAAAGAGAATCAAAAAACTATTTTTGATCGATTTAAGCGAGTAGAAAGTGACTTAACAATTGAAAAAGGAGGATTAGGTCTTGGATTAGCAATTACCAAAGCGTATGTTGAAATGATGGGCGGAACAATTTCAATTCATTCTAACCAAAATAAAGGGACGGTTTTTAACTTTAGAATACCATTAAAATACGATAAAACAAATAAGCTTGATGTACAAAAAGTTTCTGACATACAACTTGAAATACTACTGGATAAAAAAACTATCTTGATTGCCGAAGATGATAATATTAATTTTTTACTTATTAAAAAAATGCTTCAAGTAACCAATTATGAAATAATTAGAGCTGAAAATGGTCAAATAGCTGTGGATATTGCACTAGAAAATCCAACAATCGATATCGTGTTAATGGATATAAAAATGCCAATTATGGATGGCTACGAAGCATTTGAAAAGATTACAATAATTAGACCTAATCTGCCTATTATAGCTCAAACAGCACACGCTTCGGTAGAAGATAAAGAGAAGGTTAATTTGTTAGGTTTCACAGATTACATTACGAAACCAATTAATAAAGAATTATTATTAGAAATGGTTAGTAAATACATTTAGTATGATTCTTTTAAAAGGGTTATAATTTCCTTTTTCTTAATTTCAGAAAGTGTGCTTTCTTTTTTTATTACTAATGATTTAGAAATGGTGCTTTCTAAAATTGCAGATTGGATTTTATAATGCTGACACGTTCTACATATTGTTCCGTGATACAACAAGATTAATTTTTCTTTCAATGTAATTTCATCATCATCTTTTGAGATAATTTCTGAAACTCTTTTGCAAGAATATAATAAAAAAGGTAAGTGTTTTTTTAAACGTTCCATTTCGCTTCGACACATTTTTTAATCAACAGCTTTGAGCGATGAATAATCTGCCAATAATTGGTCGTAGTAATGTTTAGTTCCTTACAAATTTCGGTTGCTTTTTTAGAAGTAAAATATTTATAGGTTAATGCTAAATTCCACTTTTCGGGTAGTTCGTTAAAACAATTCATTACATCAGCTTCAAATTGGTCATTTTTGAGCAACTGATTTTCTTGTTCCCAAAACGGAATGATGTCGTTATCAATCCAAAAATTATTTTCATTATACATCAAATCAGAAATAACTACACCATTTTTTTCGGAAACTAAAAACGACCTTGTTTTTTCTTTTCTAAAATAATCAATAATTTTATTATTTAGTATCGAAATTAACCAGGTTTTGGGTTGACTACGATTTTCAAAACTTTCAAATGATTTTAAAGCAGCAATAAAAGTATCTTGAACCAAATCTTCAGAAAGTTCTTTATCTTTAGTTTTAGAAATTGCCCACGAAAAAAGTGCGTCACCATATTGATACACCCAATTTTCGATAGTTTTTATTTTACTTGTATTATCTACCATCATTCCATTTTAGTACAGCATTTTTTCTTATTTCATAGAAAAAAATCAAATATACAATTGAATATTCAGCAATAAGCAACATCACATTTTCTTTGAAAGGAAAAATACTGTACGCGTAATAACTAATAATAATTACAAAACTCCAAACTATTGGAAACTTGTAATTTGTAAACACACTCAACAAAACTAAATTAATTACATACCAAGGATGCACCGTTGTAGAAATAAATAAATACAATGTAATAATTATTAATGCATTGGTTGCTATAGCTTCAACGGATTTATTTTTCTTTACCAGAGCAAAAAATAAAACAATTGCAAGTGTAATTATAGGTGTAATTTTTCCTACTGTATGTATTATATTGTATCCTTTTACATAAAAGCCAATTTCTCGAACCAAATAATAAATACTTGCATTGAATTCAAAATTAGTAAACCAAAGCGAAATGGTTTCTACATAATTGTTGACAAGCATTGCATTTAAAAAAGGTAGAAAAAAAAGCACATTCAAACAGATAATCAAACTGTAGAATAACACACTTTTTTTAAATCCTAAATACTTTAAAAATAAAGGTAAAAGTAATAATGGAAGTAATTTTACAGATATTGATAAAGCAATAAAAACGGCAGCGATAATCCATTTTTTAGCTAGTAACTGATACAAACCAAAAACAAAAAAGAACAACATTACGCCTTCAAAATGAAGATT
>JANMZS010000244.1:0-10739 GCA_031383535.1 Flavobacterium sp. | reverse complement strand
TAGGTGCAATTGGCATAGTTTCACCAAAACCTACTGTAGTTAAATTATCAGCATTAACTCCTCTTTCGATCAAAGCAGTTTTAACTACACTTGCTCTGTCTTCAGAAAGTTTTTGGTTGTATTCATCTGATCCATCGCTATCAGTATGACCCTCTATGCTAAACTGAGCCGTTGGGTATCCTTTAATAATAGTTGCCATTTTATCTAAATTAGCAGATACTTTTGGTACAATCACAGTTTTTCCAGAATAGAAATAAACAGAACGAGATTGAATCTTAAGATCATCTAACTCTTCAGCGGTTACTTCAGGACAACCGTTGTTTGCTACTGTTCCTTTTACATCTGGACATTTGTCATCTTTGTCTAAAACGCTGTCTCCATCAGTATCTGGCCAAGGACATCCTCCATTTTCTTTTGGTCCTTTAACTGTTGGGCATTTGTCATCACCATCTTTGATTCCGTCTCCATCAGTATCAGGACAACCTTTGAATGCAGCTAAACCAAAAACTTCAGGACAATCATCTTCTTTATCCATAATTCCGTCTTTATCAGTGTCTGGACAACCTTTAAATTCAGCTAAACCAGCAACTTCAGGACAATCATCTTCTTTATCCATAATTCCATCACCATCCGTATCAGGACAACCTTTAAATTGTTTTAGACCAAAAACTTCTGGACAATCATCATATCTATCATAAATTCCATCTTTGTCAGTATCTTTTCCTCCAAATTTGAAAGTAAGACCCGCGGTGTGCTGAAAATGAATTGGAGAATCTGGGTTGTCTGTACCTGGATAATTTCTTTCTCCAAAATTATGCTTATAAGTAGAAGCTAACGAGAAACCTACAAATTCACTAAACCATAAAGTAACACCTGCACCTGCGTTAACTGTACCAAAACTATTATCTCCAAAGAATGTGTAACCACCTCCAATATGCAAAGAAGGATCAATAACTTTAGATTTAATCATATTCATAAAGCTATATTTAACAACTCCATCAGCTGCATAATACATTAAATCACCAGGATTAGTAATGGCAACATCTGTATGACCTGGCCCTGCCCAGTTAGCATATTTTGTTATTCTATTTAAAGATCCTGAAACACCAAATGAGAAATTATCTCCCACGTATCTAGTAACGTTTAAATAAGAAACGGAAGGAATTATATTCCAGCTCTCTTTTACTTTAAAAAATTTTGAAAAGTGATCTCCAAAATGACTTGGTCTATCACTAGCGCTAGTTCTGGTATCAACGGCGTTCATACCAAAAGTAATTGCCCATGGATTATTTTCGTCTTGTGCATTAGAAGCAAAGCTCAGCAATAGCACTACAGCAAATAAAATTTTGTTAAGTTGTTTCATCTTGTTTTTTTTAATTAAAATTTAGTTAATTACGGACAAAAGTAGTGTGTAATTTTTTAAAAACAAAATAAAATGTTAAATAAACCCTAATAAAAATAGATTCAATTCAGAATAACAATTGTAACGCTCTTGCTATTTTATTTGCTTTTTTATTAAGTGGAGATTTAAATCAAGAGACGATAATTTGTTATTGGAGACAAACAAAATAATTATATTTCTAGAAATGTATTACGCTAATGCTCTGCCCAATATAAACAAGTGATTTTTTAACCACTCTATAATTCATTAATTCAATAGCTTTTTGATATTTTTCTAATTGCAATTGGTGTTTTTCATAATGAGTTCCTGTTTTGTAATCTAATAAATAAACTTCATTATTCTTGGTTACAACCATTCTGTCGGGTTTTACTGTTTTCCCCTCTTTTTGGATAATTGTTTGTTCGTTCAAAACTGTATTTTCTTCAGGAAAATAAGGCAATAGATCCGTATGATTTAAAATTTCATATAAAGTTTTTATTACAATATCTTTTTGAGAAATGGTAATCAAACCGTTTTCAATAGCTTTTGTTATTGCTGTTTGAACATCTTGTTTTGTATTTATAAACGATAAGATTTCGTGAATTACATTACCATATTCGATTGCTCCCTGTTGATGTGTTCCCCACATTAACGCTTCTTTTTGAGCCATTTTAATGTTTTTGGAATTTAATATTTCAGAAACTTGCGGAATGGCTTTTAAGTCTTTTTGTTTTTTGCTTTCAGGAGATAATTTTTGAGGATTTCCAAAATGATAATCTAATTTAGTTTCATCAAAATCGCCTTCTTTAATTAAATAATTAACAAAAAAAGTTGCCATATTATTTGGATATTTTCCTTCTTTATTAGGTTTGAAAAGGTTTGAAATAACATACAATTGCTCTTCGGCACGAGTTAAAGCCACATATAAAACATTGATATTATCCAGCAATTGCTCTTGTAATTTCTCACTATAAGTTTCTTTTACGGCTTCGCCAAAACCTTCGAGTGCGTTGTTGTTATCAAGTAAAACTCTAGATAAACCAAAATTTTCTTGGTCAAAATTGACCCAAAGTTTATCCTTTTTCTGCAAACTGTAATTTTCTTCGGCAAACGGAAAAATAACCACAGGAAACTCTAAGCCTTTTGATTTATGAATGGTCATGATTTGTACCGCATCACTTCCTTCAGGGGATGGAATTTTAAATTTTTCAGAGTTTTTGCCCCAATATTCTAAAAAATCAGCTATTCCTGCATTGTTTCGCACATCTCTTTCGAGGATAATATCTAGAAAATATTGAATATAAGCTGTGCTGCTTTTTGTTTTCAAAACAGTTGAAATAATTATTT
Source organism: Flavobacterium sp. (assembly GCA_031383535.1). Lineage (GTDB taxonomy): Bacteria > Bacteroidota > Bacteroidia > Flavobacteriales > Flavobacteriaceae > Flavobacterium. The sequence goes on along the minus strand of JANMZS010000244.1, from coordinate 8,011 downwards.
CTACCACTTCATACAAGGACTTTTTTCTGCTATTTTTAAATGACAGCGAAATATCAAAACTCATTAGCCATTTTTCAAAATCAGTTTCTCGTACTTGTTTCATTCCTTGAGCAATAAAATCATGGACAGGCATTTTATCCTGACTGTTTTGAGCCAGATACTCTAAAAAATAAGCCTTGGCTTCAAGATTAGCATTGCTTTTTAGATAGTGCAACAAATGGATAATTAAGCGTACTTCGGTAGCGTTTTTAATTAACAAAGTTTCTGATGAAAGAATAGGTACGCCTTGTTCTATAAGGTAATTTGCAATTGTGGTTCCATTTTTTTTGTGACGGATTAATACGGCTATGTCGCTGTATTTGAACCCTTTTTTACGAACTTCTAAAATCGTTTTTAATGTTGCTCTTACATACAAATCCGTTTTGTTTAATTCTTCTCCCTCTTCGTCAGTAGCTTCAATCTCTGGAAGAAAAGAAATATTCACATACCCCCCTTTTTTATCATTGCTTTTCTGATGACTATGATTTTCATATAAATCTTTGTAATCTGGATTGGTAAACTCATGAGACAACATTTGAAAAAAATTGTTATTAAAATCTATAATTTGTGAATAACTGCGGTAATTTTTGTCTAAATGTTCTAAAATTTTATCCGGATTATTGAATGGATTATGGTTTTTGCTTAATTCGATAAATTGTTCTGCTTTGCCACCACGCCATCGGTAAATAGACTGTTTGGGATCGCCCACAATCATTAAAGTTCCCTTTTCACCATCGAATTCGCTCGAAGTGGCGTTGTTAATAAGCGGAATCAAGTTTTGCCACTGCATTTCAGAAGTGTCCTGAAATTCATCGATAAAAAAATGACGGTATCGTTCCCCCATTCGTTCATATATAAATGGAGCGGGCTGGTTTTGAATTTCCCGATGAATAATGGCGTTAAATTCAGAAATGGAAAGCACGTTTTGTTCTTCCTGAATTTTAGCCAATTCATTACTGACGGTGTTCAACAACGATAAAGGCGTAATATTTTTTAGGAAAGCTTTATAGAAATCCCGTTTTTCGAAATTTTTGTAAACGCTGTCAAGAATTTGCAATAATTCTGGGATTATATTTTCAATGAAAGCACTGTCTTTAGCTGTTTTATTGATTTTTATATCATCCGGTTCGTGATAGGTTTTGTTTTTCGGATTGAATTTTCCTTCTTGAATACTTTGCAAATGTTTTGGGAAATAAGAACCTGAAAAGGATTTGGTGTCAATTCCGTTTTTTTCAATTAGTGATAAAGCTTGAATTGCTAATGCTCTATTTTCATCTTCCAAAACTTGGCTGGTTTCAATCAATTTTCTTTTGATTACCATAAAATCACTAATGGTTTTGTCTTTGAAATGGGTAATTTCTTCCCGATTATTTTCATTTTGAATTAATTTGCCAACTTCAAGAATTTCACGAGAAATATCCCAAGATTTATCTTCGTTGACTTTTTCCATGGTGAAATTAATCAATAATTCTGTAAGTGAATCGGCTTCTCCAGCTTGTGCAATTAATGCGTCAACAGCTTCAATTAAAAGGTTATCGTTTTCAACGGTCACCTCAAAAGTCATTGGCAAACCCAAATCGTGTGCAAAAGCTCGAATAACCTTATGCGTGAATTTGTCGATTGTTGAAATGTCAAAAGCAGCATAATTGTGAATAATATGCTTAATGATTTGTTGCGATTTGGTTTTAATTTGAAGGACAGAAAGCTTGGTTTCAATCGCCAAATGTTGCATTAAATCTTGTGCTTTATCGCTAGGATTGTCCAGAGCAAACTCAGACAAACTGCCCACGATTCGGCTTTTCATTTCGTGAACTGCTTTGTTAGTAAATGTTATGGCTAATATATTGCGATACGCATCATTTTTAGGAGCAACCAAGATGATTTTCAGGTATTCTTTGACAAGTGCATACGTTTTTCCAGAACCAGCTGATGCATTATATATGGAGAAGGATGGTCTTTGCATATTATCTAATTTTATAACTGATGTCCTTGTTCTAGCCTAGATTACTTCGCTTTATTCTTACTTTAATTGGAGTTCGTGAACTTCGTTTGAAGTAGAAATCTTTTTAAAGCTTCCAGCCTTTGAAGGCTGGAAGCTTTAATTAACCACACGAATCAATTTATTTAATAGAATTATAACAAAATAGAATTTTCAATTCCAAAGTTAAATGTTTATTTTTGAATAAAATATTTAATAAATCATTTAAAATAATAACACTATGGCTTTTGAATTACCACAATTACCGTATGCGTATGACGCATTAGAACCACATATTGATGCCCGTACGATGGAAATTCATCATACAAAACATCATAATGCTTATACCACGAATCTCAATGCTGCCATTGAAGGAACTGATATGGCTGGAAAAACGATTGAAAACATTCTGATTAACTTAGATATGAAAAACGGTGCTGTTCGAAATAATGGTGGTGGTTTTTATAACCATAGCTTATTTTGGTCAGTAATGACTCCAAATGGTGGTGGACTTCCTACAGGAGATTTACTAACTGCCATTGAAAATGCTTTTGGAACTTTTGAAGAATTTAAAGCTAAATTTGCAAAAGCTGGAATGACACAATTTGGTTCTGGATGGGCTTGGCTTTGTGTAGTTGATGGCAAACTTGATGTTTGTGGAACACCAAATCAAGACAATACTTTGATGCCTGGTGTAGGTTGTGGAGGCACTCCTGTTTTAGGAATGGATGTATGGGAACATGCGTATTATTTGAATTATCAAAACAGAAGACCAGATTATATCGAAGCTTTTTTCAATGTAATCAACTGGGTTGAAGTAGCTAGACGATTTGCTTTGGCAGTATAGTTAAAGTAAAAGAATAAACTACCTCGGGGGCAGAACCCCCAGAGGTATTAGAAAAACACAGACCTGTCTGCCGACAGGTCTGTGTCAAAAAATCGAAGCAGAGCTTCGAGGAATTAAACCTAAAAATGATAAACAACAATAATAACGTTTATAAAAAAAAAGCAAAATTTATAAATGAAAAACGTGGAAAAAACACCTAATAATTTACCCCGAACTAAAACCAATGTTACATTTTTGGCATTTTTAGGACATAGGTTTTAATCTATGTTAAGAAAATCGAAATCCTAACACGTTATTAAAGACGTGTTAAGAAAACAGCAAAATTCTAACACGTTTATAAAAAATGAAAAAACTATACCCTACCGCCTGGATTTAGATAAATTATCTCGTTAACGCTACCCCGACCGCTCGGATTTAGACAAATTATCACGCTAACGCTAGCGCGGAAATTCTTTCCGTGCCCACCAACACAAGAAAAAACCAACAAATTATACGGATTAAACCAAAATGTCGTCCTCTAGAGACCAAAACTAATAAATACCGCAATATCATTTTTGGTTCTTATCTCATGATTTATAGAATCACACCCAAAAGAATTGAAGTTTTGAGAGCTTTTCACGGTAGTTGTTCTCCAAAATCCATTAAGAAATCAAGAAGTATCAAAGTCGATTAATTTCTATCAATAGTTACTCAAAGTAATCATTTATCCAAACCTCAATAATAGACTGTTTTGTTATTGTTCCAAAAAAACACTAGTTTTATACCAAATAAAAAATAAAATGAACTACAATAGATGTGGAAAAAGTGGCTTACTGCTACCCCAAATTTCTTTAGGTTTATGGCATAATTTCGGCTCGGTCGATAATTTCGAAAATGCGCAAGCTATTGCTAAAACAGCTTTCGACAAAGGCATTACTCATTTTGATTTAGCCAATAATTATGGTCCTGTTCCGGGTTCTGCTGAGACTAATTTTGGAAAGATTCTACAAAATAATTTTCAAGGAAACCTACGAGATGAAATTGTCATTACTACCAAAGCTGGTTATGGTATGTGGGCTGGTCCTTATGGTGATTGGGGTTCCAGAAAATATTTGTTGTCGAGTTTAGACCAAAGTTTAAAACGAATGAATATCGATTATGTTGATGTCTTTTATTCGCATCGTTTCGATCCAGAAACACCTCTCGAAGAAACGATGATGGCATTAGATTATGCCGTAAGAAGTGGTAAAGCTTTATATGCAGGAATATCCAATTATAATGCAGAACAAACCAAAGAGGCCACCTCAATTTTGAAACAACTTGGAACTCCTTGCCTAATTCATCAAGCCAGATATTCTATGTTTGACCGTTGGGTAGAAGTTGGTCTATTGGATGTTCTTGAAGAAAAAGGGGTGGGTTGCATTGCCTTTTCGCCTTTGGCACAAGGGCTATTAACAGATAAATATCTCAAAGGAATTCCGGAAAATTCTCGGGCTTCAAAACCCAACAGTTTTTTAAATCCAAATAACATTACTTCAGAAAAAACTCAAAAAATTATACAGTTAAACACCCTTGCTCTGGAACGAAACCAGTCCTTAGCCCAAATGGCTTTAGCGTGGTTGCTAAAAGACAAGCGGATAACATCAGTGCTCATTGGTGCTAGTTCGGTTAATCAATTATTGAATAATATTGACAGCTTGAATCATTTGAATTTCTCTCAAGAAGAGTTACTAGCGATTGAAAACGTATTAAAGGAATAAGGGAGGTTTTTTTACTTTGCTGAATACCATTTTAAATTAAGGGAACAGGAAACCATTTTTTGGCAAATTCAAAAGAAATCTCTCTACAGTTTGGTGTTTAAATAAAACAGTAACAACCACATTTTATAGATGAAACCTATTTTCTGCCTTTTTGCGGTATTCTTTGGGTGTGGTTTCCATAAGTTTTTTGAAAATTTGATTAAAATTAGAGGCTGTTTTATATCCGCATTGGTATGCTATTTCAGAAACTCCCATTTCGGTTTCAATGAGCAATTTACAGGCATTAGAAACTCGAATTTCATTCAGGTACTCCACAAAACTTTTTTTAGTTTTTAATTTAAACATTCGGCAAAAAGAAGTCGGGGTAAGATTGGCAATTTTAGCAATTTCAACAAGTGAAATTTCTTCTTTGTAATTTTCTTTTGCATAGTCAAAAACGTCCGAAATACGATCATTTTTCACTTGGTTATTTACAGGCGAATATGCTTCATTATTGATAAAATCAATTTCGTTGCTTTCAGAAAGAATAGAGAGTATTTCAAAAAGGCCAACAATAATTTCGAAATTTTGTTTGGTTAGGAGTTTCTCTAATTTTTTGGCAACCTTTTCATTTGTTCTTCCAGTGATAGCAAGTCCTTTTTCTCCTTGGTTAAACAAATTAATAATCTTTTGAGTTTCTTTTTGCTCATAAAATGTCGGTCCAAAAATATCTTTGTTAAAATAAACTACAATGGCCTTGGCTTTTAAAGTACTAATGCCTTGATAATATATTTCGTCATTTAGCCAAACATGCGGAATATCTGAACCTAGAAATACCATATCACCAGGGACAAATTGTGCTACCGAATTGCCCACAATTCTTTTGCCATAACTTTCCTTAACATAGACTAATTCAAGCTCAGGGTGCGAATGAAATGGCGCTTGAAAAAAAGATTCTTCACGAGAAATGACAGAAATTGAACTGTTCTGGTAGGAAGTAATTTTTGTCTTTTCAATTTTCATTTTTTGAGATAATTAATAAGTAAACAAAGATAATATTGAATTAATAAATATAGTATAATAAAAATATCTTTATTTTTCTAAATTAATTTTTTATTTAAAAAAAACAGTCATGGCATTAACTCCATTATCGAATTCTAAAAGCAAATCCGTTACAACAGAATCCAAAAGTTGGTTGTTCCCATTTATATTGGTCACTAGCCTATTCTTTTTTTGGGGATTTGTCCACAATTTGGATCCCATTTTGATTCCGCATTTGCGTAAAGCATTTAATCTTACAGATTTGCAATCGTCTTTGGTGGATTCATCCGTGTTTATTGCCTATTTTGTAATGGCTTTGCCAGCGGGATATATCATGCGAAAATATGGGTATAAATCAGGAATTATGATTGGATTAATTCTTTTTGGAACGGGTTCGATACTCTTTGTACCAGCAGCCAATTCGCTCCAATATAGTTACTTTTTGGGGGCATTGTTTGTAATTGCATGTGGATTGACTTTTTTGGAAACAGCTGCTAATCCGTATGTTACTATATTAGGTCCAGCCGAATCAGCCACAAAACGATTGAATTTTTCGCAGTCTTTTAACGGACTAGCTGCTTTTATAGCTCCTGCTTATATTGGCCCGATGATATTATCCGATAAAAATTATACACAAGCTCAAATAGAAGCCATGACTCCTGACCTCAGACATGCGTATTTGGTATCAGAGGCAGCAAGTGTAAAAATGCCCTATCTAATTCTAGGATTGATTATTATAGTAGTTGCCATAATTTTTTATTTTACAAATATGCCTGATGTAAAGGATGAAGATAAAGAAGGGGAAGATGGAGCTAGTTTTGGAGGTGCTTTACAATCAATGCGTTTGCGTTGGGGGATTTTAGCGCAGTTTTTTTATGTGGGAGCTCAAGTATGTGTGGGTAGCTTTTTTATCAAAATGGCTACTACTTCGGCAGGAATCGACGAAGATACAGCAGCAAAATATTTAGGATTTTATGGTTTAGCTTTTATGTTAGGGCGGTTTGCAGGTACTTTTTTGATGCAATATATTAATCCTCGAAAATTATTAATTGTCTATACAGCTATTAATATTGTTCTTTCAATTGTTGCTATATCAGGAACAGGTATGATTGTGGTTTATTCTTTAATAGCCATTGCTTTTTTTATGAGTATTATGTTTCCAACCATATTCTCTATGGGAATTGAAGGATTGGGACACAATACCAAAATAGGATCTTCCTTAATAGTTATGTCAATTGTGGGTGGAGCATTTTTGCCTCCTGTTTTAGGGGTAATTTCAGATCAAACTACCAGTATTCAAAACGGGTATATTGTACCGCTAGTTTGTTTCTTGGTCATTTTAGTATTCGCATTTAACGGACACAAAACAAATAAAGCCTAATTTATAGTTATACAAAATGTCTCAAAACGAATTAAAAAAACGAGTAGTTAAATTGCATCCTAACGACAATGTCTTGGTAGCATTAACCGATTTAGAAAAAGGAAAAACAGTTATTTTTGATAATGAATATTTCGTTATGCAAGACACTATCAAAGCAAAGCATAAATTTTATATGTCTGATTTTCAATCAGGAGACGCCATTATTATGTATGGGGTTTTGGTTGGAAAAGTACAGTGTGATGTTGCCAAAGGTAGTTTAATGACTACCAATAACTTGAAACATGCAGCAGAGCCTTACTCCTATCGTCAAACAAACTACACTTGGAAATTGCCAGATATTTCCAAATACAAAAACAGCACCTTCAATGGTTATAAAAGAAAGGACGGTCGTGTAGGAACTGCCAATTATTGGCTTTTTGTTCCAACCGTATTTTGTGAGAACCGTAACCTTGATGTCATAAAAGAAGCATTACACAATGAATTAGGTTATTCGGTAAGTGATAAATATACACACTATACACATCAAGTAGTAAAGGCTTACAAAAACGGACTAGACATAGATAATATTACTCTCGATTTAATGCCAAAAGCTAGCGTTAATCGTATATTTAAAAACGTTGATGGTATAAAATTTCTGAATCACCAAGGAGGCTGTGGCGGAACTCGTCAAGATTCGGCAACACTTAGCTCTTTATTGGCATCCTATGCAAACCATCCCAATGTGGCGGGGATTACCGTTTTGAGTTTAGGTTGTCAGCATTTACAAGTGCAAGATTTTATCAATGATGTCACAAAGCAAAATCCCACTTTTGATAAGCCTCTTTTAGTTTTTGAACAACAAAATTCTCAAAGTGAAGAACAATTAGTAGCCGATGCAATCAAAAAAACATTTGAAGGGCTCATTGAAATCAACAAATTAGAAAGAACTCCACAACCTTTAAGCGAATTGTGTATTGGCGTAAAATGTGGAGGCAGTGACGGTTTTAGCGGCGTTTCTGCTAATCCAG
>JANMZS010000242.1:0-15123 GCA_031383535.1 Flavobacterium sp. | reverse complement strand
TAAAAAATTTAATTATTGACTAAATAAAAAATTTAACCCCATAGACCTGTCTGCCGACAGGTCTATGGGGTTAAAAAATCATGAAAATTGAATTACACACTTTTTAGGATAGTGTCCAAAAAAATTATAATTTCACTCTTTGGTCAAGACTAATAATAAATGTGGCCAATTCTTTTGTGAATACATCGAGGGATAGGGTAGATTCTTTGATGTAATTTAAACAAAGATTCAGTTCCTCAGGGGAATTTTTTGTATCTTCAAGCAGATTGGATAACCCTAGAATATTGGCAACAGGAATTCTTATTTTGTGGGAGATGATAAACATCATTTTTCCCAGCCCGTCTATATATTCCTTATGATAGGCTAGTGTGTTTTTTAATGCTTCATTTATCATTATCAATTTGGCAGCTCTTTTTTCCTTTTCTTTATTTTGAAAATCAAGTTCCTTAATTAGCAATAATCAATTCTGCCGCACACTTTTCTTTTTCTTGGTTTTGAAAAAGAAGCTCTTTATTGACTAAATTTAATTCGGCAATTTGTATTTTTTTGGAAGCAATTTTTTTATTCTTAATTGCAATTTCTAAAGTTTTTTTTTTGTTTTCACTATTTTGGAAGGTAAGTTCGTTGCGCGTTTTAATCAATTCGATGGCTTGTTTATCTTTAAATTCATTTTGAAGTGCAAGTTGACTAGTAGCACTGATTAATTCTCCCACAATTTTTTCGTTTAGAGCAAATTGAACGGTAATCTTTTTGTTAGCAATAGATAGCTTTTCGTTTATCGAATCATTATTCTGATATGTCGAGTTTGGCTTAATTGTATCCATTTTACATTTTTATTTAGAGATAACCATACTTTTATTATTGTCTAATTTTTTAATTTGTTTTTTTCTTCCGCTTTTTTCTTTTTGTTGAAATAGCCTTTCAATAAAAAATTATTTTGTGCAGCTTTTACCGTTTCTTTCAAATCGATAATGATGGAGTCTACTGATTTTCCTAAATTTTCGTCGGTTACTAGTTTTGATAAAACCCCTTTGCTTGAATTCATTTTTTGGGTAAAAATCGAAAATTCTTGGGTACTCGATTCTAAATTGGTCAGCGTTTTGGTGAGAGAATTGGCAAAAAAAAAATAAAAAGTATCTATCGTGTTAAAACAATAAAAAACAAAGTAATAAATTTTCAACTGCATCCAAACAACGCCATGTGGTCTGAAACTCTTTGTCTAAAATCTAAATTTTCTATTTCTGGATTCGCCAAATTACGAATAATCAATTCCTCGGCATCAATAGCATCTTTTAAAATTTTGTGTGGTTTTTCTGTATTTTTTTGCTCGTCTAATAATAGTTTGTTGATGGTTTCATTTTTCATATTTTCTATAATTTAAAAAAAAGAGATTGCCAAATAAGTTTTTCGAATTCATTTTCAAATGTATTTGCCAAGTCTAAATAATATTACTTTTTGACTGTAATTTAAATTTTCTACGCAATTTTATTTGATAATAAAATTCTTTACACTTTTCGACAATCTCTAAAAAAGAATTTCTTTTAAACAAAATTAGTTTTTTTGATCTATACGCTTGTTATATAATTTTTGATTAGAGTTTTAGAATTCATAGCTTTATATTGATTTTTACTATTATTGGTCAATAATCAAAATGGATAACCAATGGCTAAATTAAAAACCAAGTTTTCATTTCGCCAAGCACTATTTCCAAAATTTATCTGTTTAATAACCCAACGGTTTCCGTCTGGCAAGTAGGGTTTTCTGAGCGGAAATGCCAAATCGGTTCGCAAGACTAAAAACGAAAAGTCAAATCGCAAACCTATTCCTGTTCCAACAGCAATTTCTTTGATAAAATCTTTTGAAAATTTTGAGTTTGGCTTATCAACATTATCATTTAATAACCAAATATTTCCAGCATCGACAAACAATGCACCATTTATAAATTTGTAAATAGTAGCTCTGTATTCTGTCGAAAATTCTAATTTTAAGTCGCCAGATTGATCTGGCAAAAAAGTATTTGTTGCTGTTTCTTTGAAACTTCCAGGCCCGATAGATCGTGCTCGAAAGGCTCTCAAACTATTTGTGCCGCCATTAAAAAATTGTTTCATAAAAGGCATTTCATCTGAATTTCCATAGGCAAATCCAGCTCCCACAATTATTCTGCTGGCAATCAGAGATTTTTCACTTAATTTATAATAGTGTCTAAATTCATTTTCAAATTTCACAAACTGGCTGAACGGAACACCAAAAACTTTGGTTGTATCCCCTTTTTTAATATTCGAACCCGCAATTAATCCTGTGATATTTGCCGATAAATCAGCACTGACTTTGTTGTAAAAAGTATTTTTTTTTCGTTTTTTCATCATATTCGAATAGGTATAAGAATAGGTTGGACCAAAAATTAACTGCTTTTCAATAACTTTTTCTAATGATGGATTGGCTAAAATTTGCGATTTATACAAATCGGATACATTTTGCGGACTTGCATAAGTTATTTCTGTAACATTGAATTGGTGTTCTTTCCGTTCGTTTTCTTTCCACAAATATCCAAAAGAGGCTTTTAAAGTTTGCAAAGAGTACAATTGTGTCCGATTTTGATATTCATATCCTATCGTAGCTTTAGTTTTTGGAACATAACCACTCGATGAAGTGGACTTGAAAGGGGCGATAATTCTGGGCCAAAGTAAATTGGCTTCAGATCCAAATCGATATACATTAAATCCATTATTCTCACCAGACATCTGAACTTCGAAACCTCCAAATGCGGAAATTGTCAATAATTCTGCACCGCGAAACGTGTTTCGGTTGCTCCAATTAACATTCAATTCGGTACCTGTATAATTAGCCGAATTGGTTTTGCCGAGCAATTCTACTCTAATGGATTTTCGAGTAAACGGTGTTAAATAATAATAGGCATCTAATTGATTTTGTAGGGAATCTGAAACCTTAAATTGATTTTTTACAAATTTGAACGTGCCTAAATTGACCAATCTATTCAACGATAAATTATGGTTTGTTCTATTATATAAATCGCCTTTTTTGAAATATAATGTCCGGTCAAAAATTCTTGGATTGAACGTATTTAGAGTATCATAAATATAAAAATCTTGGTGTTTTTGTGCCACAACTTTTAGGGTATCTTGACCTAAACTATAATTTGGATAAATAAAAATTTTATTAATCTTGAAAGCCGTTTTTGATTTTTCGGGGGTTTCTGGTTTAACTTTAACTATCAAATCCACTTGCTTATAACCCACGGTTGAATCCACTTCAATTTTTAAATAATCAGCATTGAAATAAAAATAGCCTTTCTCTTTCAATCTTGAATCTATTCGGTTTCGTTCTAGTTTTATAATGTCTAAACTATAGGAATCGCCAATTTTTAGCAAACTCCGTTTTTGGGTTTTTGCAACAGCAATTCCTATTATTGAACTGTCTTTTGGGAACTGTACGGATTTAATTTTATATTGTTTTTTTGTGTTTACAATATATTCTGCGATTACTTTTTTGCCAATTCGAGTAGAATCTGACTTACTCGTGGCATTAAAATAACCATTATTTTCAACGTAATTTTGCAACACACTTTTGTTGTAATCTAAATCGACATTACTGTATAAAACAGGTGGCTCTCCAACTTTAAATTTTAACCAATACCAAAACCCTTTTTCTCTAGTCACTTTTCCAGCCCAATTATACAAAGTTAATTTTGGTCGCAAACCCAATATTTTTTTGTTTGGAATAGGTCGAATTAATTTATCCAATGCTGCGACCAATTTTTTTCTTTCTTTTTTAGAAACCGAATCGTTTTCTACTTTTACTTTACCGCCAACATACAGCAATTCGCCTTCTTGCAAGTATTTTGTATTGCTACAAGATGATGCAAATAATGTGATTAGTAGCATGTAGAATATATTTTTCATATAAAAATAAATCATAATTTTTTAGCCTTCCGAAACAATTCTTTAAATTTATCATAATCGATTGTGATTATAAACCCAACGCCAGTCTCAACAACTTGCCCTTGCAAGGCCACTTGGCACTTGTTTTTTCGATACGCACGCACTTTATAGCGACCATCATTTGTGAGTTGATAATCCGCCGAAATATCACCTCCAATGCTGTTTTGTGATTCGTTTTCTTGTTTTGGACCTTCTATTCCAAATGAGCTTCCTATGGTAACTTTCAATCGATCGTTTAAAACGGTTTTTGACAAGCCAACATTCAAATCTGTTTTATTTTCTTTTTTCCCCGTGGTATAATCTTCGGTTGCCTCTAAATTAAAATCAAATTCAAAACCTTTTATTAAGTCTGCGGTTAGATTATTAAGTTGTTGTGACAATATTTTGCTAGCACTTTCTCTAGCTAAACCTTGTGCAGTTGCGCCTCCACTTTCATTTGCAAATGGGTTTTCGCCAATAAATCGATTCAATAGCAATAGCGCAAAAACTTGCTTGTTCAGCTCGTCAGGTTCTTGTCTTAATTGTGTTAATTTGGCTTGTGTTGCATTGATAATTTCGGTCGAAACCGAGTTGTTGCCTTCGGGTAAAATAATATCAAAACTTATAATTGGTTTCAATAACTCGCCCTTCATTTTTAGTTTAGTTTCAAAAGGAATTTTTTGCTTATATGTATTCCTAGTTTCAGGAGTTAGGTTTCCGAGTTGGTCATTGAGTAAATTTATTGGTGCTGTTTCCAGTTTGTAAACCGCGGTTATATTAATATCTGCCTCTCTAGGTTCGCCAGTCCAGAGGATATAACTACCTTCAATAATGTCAAATTTTCTTTTAATTAAATTAAAACTCATTTCATAACTCCCTTCGTTCAAATCATATCGACCTGTTAAAGTGGTTTTTCCTGATTGATCAATTCCACCATTAAGTTGCGCTTCCCCTTTTAATTTTAAAAAATCGCCGTTGGCTTTATCAATTATTATTGATATTTCTGCATCTTTATCAATTTCAATATTTACTGATGCATCGATTCCTTTTAGTTCCAATTGACTCAGACTTTCATCAGCTGTAATTGTACCAAATAATTTTGGGTTGTCCTGGTCAATAAATTCAACAATTCCCTCTCTATCAGCAATCGATGGGTCATCTTGAGGCAAAACAATAGTGAATTTTGTGTCTTTATTTATCTTGATATTTCCGTCAATAAACGGACTTTTAAATGTTCCTTTTACATTTAAATGATTGTCTAAAAACATCGATCCATAATACAAATCATTGTCTATTGCAGCTGAATTTACTGCATTGAAATTATCAGCATCAATGGACAAATTGAATCCTAAATTGCTAAAATCGGTACTATTAATTTTCCCGTCAATTACTAAATCATTATTTTTTTCGTCTTTTATTTTAAACTTATTGAATGAAATTTCATTTTCAGAAAACACAATATTATCATTTAAGGATTGAAATTTAGCATTGAGTTTCGTGGCTTTAAATCCAACTTGATTGAATTGTAAATTGCCAATAAAACTTGGTTTTTCGACACTTCCATTTATGGCAATTGTACCAGACAAAAAACCAGAACTTTCTTTGACATTATCCAATGTAAAACCTTCAATGCTTTTTATATTTAGTTTTTCGATAGATAAAATCATATCCAAACTGTTGTCCGAACTTTTAAAAACACCGTCTAAATTGACTTGATTTTCTTGACCCGTTAATGAGATTTTTGCGTTGTAATTGTTTGCAATCGTATTTTCAACCTGAATGTTCAAATCGCCAAGAATTGTATTTCTAAAAACAAAATCACTAACAATCAAATCAGAAGTGAACAATGGCGTGTTGAAAATATTATTTACAACGGCGTTTCCGTTTATTTTACCATCAATTTGCAAGGCTGCTTTTTGTGCAATGTTTAAAATTGTTGCTATCTGGAAATCTTTGAAATCAATATTTATAGGTGCATTTGGTTTTGCTGATTGTGATTGAATTTTAATAGAATTACCAGTTTTTGACAATTCAAAATCGTTTACGTTCAATTGATTTTTACCAAATCGAATGCTGTTACCTGAAGAGATTGTCCAGTTTTCATAATTCAAAAGCAATTTATTTGGATCTAATAAAATTTCAGTATTAGCGTTTGATGTTCTTAGTTTTCCAACAATAAAATATTTATCAACCTCTTTTAAATCTTTGATTTGCAAGTTATAATCCAGAATGTTGTTTTCTATTTTTCCAGATAAATTAGTGTGTGGCAATTGAAATTGTTCGTTTTGAAAATCATCAATAAACAAATTGTAAACCAATGATTTGTCCAATTTATCAACTTTTAGTATTGCATTGGTAATGTTGTTTTCATTATAAATTAATTTCGGAATTGAAGCATTCAAGACAATAGAATCGTTTACGGTGTTGTATTTTCCTGAAATGGTTATAGGTTCTAATGTTTTTAAATTTGGAATTAACTTAGGTAAAATTGGACTTTCTTTGACTAGAATAGTAAAAACAAAATTCTGATTTTCACCTTTAAATTTTCTGTTTTGAGGATTATAATTGTAATAATTGGATATGGAATTTTGAATAGCATTCCCGATTTTTGATAATTTGTAATTACCAGAAATTTCGGCATTGGCAAACTGAGATTTCAAATTAAGTAATTTGTTTTTTGAAGTCGAAATCGCTGTAATAGTTACAGAATCTAAAACAAATTGTTCTTTAGCGTTGGCAATTGTAAAATTGTCTAAACTAATTTTTCCGTTCAAAAAATCGATGTCTGCAGTTTGAATATTGGCGTTTACTTTTCCACGAATTTTCATTGGATCTGCAGAAAATTTTAATTTTTGTAAATCTGCAATTGCAATATCAAGATGTATCTTTCCGGTTGGATATTGGTTATTAAAACTACCATTTGATACTAAATCAAATTGTATATTTTTATCTTTTGAATTTGCTGTTAAATCAAATAACCCTTTATTAATTTTACCATTCAGTGCTAGATTTTGATAGGTATATTTGTTGTAATCAAATTTAGAAATTACACCAGCAATTGTGGCTTTTGCCCTTTTTTCATTGAATCCAACTCCATTTACATTGGCTTTTAAAGTGATTTTGCCTAAAGATTTGTTTTTGATTAATTTGCCTAAATCAAAATCAAAAAATTCGGTTTGAGCAATAAATTGCTCTTTGTTTTTTGTTTGATTATTAAATATTGCATTGTAAATATTTGCATTTCCGTAAGTAGAAACTAATTTTAAATTGGTCTTAAAATTATCAAGTTGCCCTTTAAAATCGCCTTGAATTGCGACTTTATTTGGTATAGAAAGGGTAGAAGGAATACTGTTTTTTGGTATAATCAAAAGAATAGCCACCGAAGTGGTTTGCAGATTTTTAATCTTTAAATCATAAATAGATTTCTGATAATCGGGCAATCCAATAATATTTCCTGAAAGAGTAATTTTAGTGTTTGCAATACCTGAAACTTCAAGATTTGCAATTGAAATGGCTTTTAATTTTCCAGAAATTTTGGTGTTTAAATTAATTTCTGAAGTTGCATTTGCCGCAAAAAATTTATTATTTTCAAGATTTGGTACAAATAATAAAATGTCTTTAACTCCAATTTTACTATTTTCTAAATTAGCATCAATGTATAAATCGGGAATATTTTTATTCAATTCTTCGATAGATTTGTATTC
This sequence comes from Flavobacterium sp., assembly GCA_031383535.1. GTDB lineage: Bacteria > Bacteroidota > Bacteroidia > Flavobacteriales > Flavobacteriaceae > Flavobacterium. The sequence goes on along the minus strand of JANMZS010000242.1, from coordinate 7,481 downwards.
AATTGCAATGTCTTTTTGCAGTAAAGTTTGTGGCGTTTGGAGCAATAAATTTTTTAAGAAGGCCTTTTTTGGACTGTAATAAAACTCGGTTTTGAATGACTCGATTAGCAAACCACTTTTTTCACCTGCAGAAAATGAATTTATTTTCCCGGAAATCGTTGACGAATTGTAATCTAATTTTTCGGCATTTAGATTTAATTTTTTTAGATTCAAATGCTTGTAATCAATCCCTTTTTTTATTGCAATTGCGTTGTTATCATCATAAATAAAACTGACATTTTCTAAGCTAGATTTTGAAATTTTTATTTTCCAATGGTTTGTAGAAACTTGTTCGACTTTTTTGGATTTAATTTCAATAATTGTATTGGTAATAAAAGAAATGGAAGTGTTTTTTAAATCTAAATTCTTGATTTCAATTAATTGATTTTTCAAATCAAAAGTTTTGATTTTTGCATCAAAATGATTCAGATTAACCGAAATTTTGTTATGAGAAACAGCATCAATATAGCTAAATTTGATAAAATCTAAATTTATTTTATCAATAGAAAAAACCATTGCTGGCGAATTATCTTTTGGTTTTTCAGGCGATGCAAATGCTTTTACAATGTAATCAAAATTGAAAACACCTTTTTTATTGGTGTAAATATTTGCTGAAACTGTATTGAAATCAACCGAATTTATTTCGATTTTATTGTCCATTAATTTCAGTAAACTAATGTCAACTTTTAATTTTTTGGCAGATAATAAAGTTTTTTTAGATTCGTCTTCAAAATAAACACCTTCAAGAATAATTATTTTTGGAAGTCCTATTTCAATTTTATCAATCTTGATTTTGGTTTTTATTTTACTTTCTAAATAGGCAACAGTTTTTTCTTTGACATAATATTGTACTTCTGGAATTTGTAGAATTAATACCAACAAAAGAAAAATCCCTAAAACAAATAATATCAAATACGAACCAAATTTTAATATTTTTACAAAATATTTTTTCAAAGGATTATTGTTTTTCTATTTCATCAGGAAGTGGTGTTTTTTCGATTTCTTCTTTCTTTTTTGCTTCTGCTTTTTTCTTTTTGTTAAAATAGCCTTTCAATAAAAAATTATTTTGGGCTGCTTTTACCGTTTCATTCAAGCCGATAATGGTGGAGTCTATAGTATTACCTAATTTTTTATCGGTTACCAACTTTGATAATACCCCATTGCTTGAATTCATTTTTTTGGTAAAAACAGAAAATTCTTGGGTACTCGATTCTAAATTGGTAAGTGTTTTTGTTAGAGAATTAGCAAAAGCAGCATCGGTCATTAGTTTTGACATAACACCTTGGTTGTTGTTGATTTTAACGGTAAATAAAGCAAGTTCATGCGTTATAATTACAGCATTGTCGGCACTCATTTTGACACTTTTCATGACATCTTCCATTTCAACAGCTTTTACAGAAGCAATAGTAGCGTTGTCTTTTATGATTTCATTGGAGGAACTACCCGGTGAAATGGCAAGTACTTTGTCGCCCATTAATCCGTCAGATCCTATACTTGCAACGGCATCTATTTTAATATACTTTTGAACTTCTTCCTTGATAATTAGATGGACAGAAACTGCTGAATCGGATAGGAATTCGATTCTATCAACCGTACCAATGTTAATTCCTGAAAACCGTACATTATTACCCACTTTTAGTCCACTAGCATTTTTGAATTTGGTATTCAATGCAAAGGTAGCACCAAACATGTTTTTGTTTTTTCCAATAAAATAGATTGCAACGATAAAGAGCAAAAGCCCAACAATCGTAAACAGTCCTAATTTCCACTTATAATTTGAAGATTGTTTCATAAGTATATATTTTTAAATTAAATAAAAAATGAACGTACCCATTCGTCTTTACTTTTTTCTAGTTCGGCATACGTCCCTTCGGCATAAATTATTCCGTTGTTGAGAATCATAATGCGGTTTCCGGTTATTTTAGCACACGCCATATCGTGAGTAATAATGACAGATGTTGTTTTGAACTTCTTTTGAACCGACAAAATCAATTCACTTATTTCTCTTGATGTAATGGTGTCTAGACCTGATGTGGGTTCGTCATATAAAATAATTTCTGGCTCAATGATTAAGGTTCTTGCCAGTCCGATACGTTTTCGCATACCGCCTGATAATTCAGCTGGCATTTTATCAATGGCTTCTTTCAAACCTACATTCTCCAGCGCTTCAATAATTTGTTCTTCGATTTGTTCTTCGGATAAATTTTTAGTGTGGTGTTTTAGTGTAAAAGCTAAATTTTGCCGAACAGACATCGAGTCATAAAGTGCGCTATTTTGAAACATAAAACCAATTCTCACCCGAATAGGATTCAATGCATTATCTTTTAGCTTTGTTATATTAGTTCCAAAAACGTTAATCTCGCCTTTATCGGCTTCAACTAATCCTACCAAACATTTAATAGTTACTGATTTTCCTGAACCTGACCTGCCTAGAATTACTAAATCTTCTCCTTTATTTACCGTAAGAGTAACACCTTTTAGTACTTCGTTTTTACCAAAAGATTTGTGTAAATTTTTTATAGATATAATGGTATTATTTTCCATGATTTCTAGAAAAATAAATCTGTTAATTGAACCGCCAACATATCAATAATAAAAATGGAAAGCGAGGCAGCAACAACTGCTTCATTCGCAGCTATACCCACACTCGCCGTTCCACTAGAAGCATTAAAGCCTTTATAACAACCTATCAATCCTATAAAAAAACCGAAGAAAAAAGTCTTGATAACAGCAGGTATTACATCTAAAAATTCGAGATTCTCCACTACTTCTGAGAAATAACGAAATAAACCTATACTGCTATGCACATTATACCCTACATAACCTCCGTAAATCCCAACAAAATCAGCAAAGATTACTAAAATAGGAATCATAATTGTAGTGGCTAAAATGCGCGATACTACCAAATATTTATAGGGATTGATGGCAGAAACTTCCATGGCATCAATTTGCTCAGTGACTTTCATCGAACCCAGTTCGGCACCAATACCAGAAGCAATTTTACCAGCGCAAATTAAAGCCGTAATCACGGGCGCAATTTCTCGAATTAAGGATAGAGAAACCATGCTCGGCAACCAAGATTCGGCACCAAATTTACTCATCGTCGGTCGTGATTGAATTGTCAGTACCAATCCCATAATAAAACCAGTTATCGAAACCAATGGTAACGATTTGTACCCAATGGCATAACACTGACGTAAAAATTCATTGATTGGAAAAGGAAGTTTAAAAATTTCTTTGAAAAACCTTCCTGTGAACAATGATATATTACCAGTATCTTCTAATAAGTTTTTGATATAGGTTTGCATAAATATATATTTAAAAGAAAAGCCTACAAGATTTAAAACTTTGTAGGCTTTAAAATATCAATGTCGTCTGTTAGTACCAAAAGTCCTCAATTTTTGGTGAATAAATTCTTCTCTTGACAAGCAACATTGATTATTCTGAAAGTCTTTTTTCAAGTACAATTGAATCTCGTAATTCTTTTACCTTGTCATGATCTGCTTTGAGCAAAGCGTAATGTTTATTCAACATTTCTTGTTCATTCGAGTTACTATCTTCATGATCTTGAATCATTGCTTTTTTGTAGGTTTCTAGCGCCACATCTTCTCCATACTCACAAGAATCTAGAATTGTTTTTCGGTCATTACCTGTCAATGCAGCTATTGCATCCATCCAAACTCTAAAAAATTTTCCTGTAGTTCTGGTTCCTTCTTCTGGGGTTCCACCAAGTTTAGTTACCTCTTTCACTAGTTCTTTTCGACATTCGACGCTGGTCTGCATTAAATCTGAAAAAAGCATTTTCAGATCGGTTTCCTTTGTTTCTTCATTGGCCGTTTTATACCCTTCGATTCGGTCGTTATTAATCTCGATTAATGAATTAAGTACTTCAATTTTTTTTTCAATGTCCATTTTATTTATTTTTAATATTAATGATTTTTATAATGGTAAAATTCTATCAATTAGACCGTTAATTCGTTATGCAACTTTTTAAAAAAGTTATAGGATTCACATATTTAATTTTCTTCAAAAATATTTTTGGCTAATTGCTCGTCGAGATTGTAAATGTCGTTTCGAAAATTTAGATTGTTTTTACTATCAACCCAAGCGGTAAAATAGACTATGTATACGGGCATTTTGGGTTTAATGGCAATGCCTGTTTCTTCCTTTTTTTCTAATACTAAATCTATTTTCTCTTCATTCCAAGTGGTGTTTTTTTGAAGTAAATAGAGTGCTAACTTTTTTGGATTTTCTACTCGAATACAACCATGACTAAAATCTCTGTGGCTTTGATTAAAAAGTTCTTTGGCAGGAGTATCGTGTAAATAGATATTGAAATTATTAGGAAACAGAAATTTCATTTTTCCTAAAGCATTATCTATTCCTGGTTTTTGACGAATGAGATACGGGATGTTTTCGGTGTATTTATTCCAATCAATTTTAGTAGCATCGATGACTTTATCACCAGCAACAACTTCCATATTGTTGTTATCCAAGTAATTTGAATTTTGTTTTATTTTGGGTAAAATTTCTTCATTGATGATACTATTGGGAATATTCCAATACGGATTTAGAATAATTCTAGCTATATTTCCTCTAAAAACACTAGTTCGTTTGGCTTCTTTTCCTACAATTACATTCGTTTCCCAAAGCAATTTATTGTTTTCGATAACATGCAATTTATATTCTGGAATGTTTACAATCAAATAATCATTCTCCATTGTTTCTGGAACCCAACGCAAACGCTCTAAATTGACAAGTATTTGCTTGATACGATAATCGACTGTTTTATTGAGTTCAATTATAGTTTTAGCATTCAATTTGCCATTTTTAGTCAAGCCTAATCGTTCTTGAAAATTTGAAACTGCTATGTGTAAATCTTTAGTAAATAGGGTTGAACGATCATTTATTTTCAAATCTCCTGACAGTAAAAGTCGTTGTTTTAATTGAATCAAGCAGGAATCTTTGTCATGGATAGAAAGCAATTTTTGATCTGTTTTAATTAAAGGAAAACCACCTTTTTTTTGAATGTCACGATAGGAGTGGAGCTTCTGTAGTAATTTAGAATAGTATGGATTAACGGGTTTTCTGGTATCATTTTCGTCTTTCAAAACCAAAGAATCCAACATGACTTGATAGTTTTTCTTTTCTCTAGGAATATACCAATCGAGTTCATGTGGCGTTTTTGTAATTCCGCCAAAGGCTTTTTTGGCATATTTGAAGTAAGTTGTGGTTAGTAATAGTTCTAATGTTTCCTTTTTTTCGGAGTTTGTTTCTGTCTGATTTTTTGACGCTATTAATTTTGACAATTCATTGTTATTTAAACTTTTATCCTGAAAATCGTAGCTGTAATTTTGCAATTGATTTTGAAAATTCAGCACCGCTTCAGTCATGCCATCTTGATTGAACCAAGCGTAGTTGTAGTTTCTGTTTTTGTAAAATAGTAATACGCTATTTTGAATCGTTTCATTTTCGGGATGGTTTTTTAAAAAAGAAGTTATCTCCGCTTTTTCTACTATAAGATGAGTCTGAACATCTATCGATGTAAAATTAGTAACTTCCTTTTTGCAGCCTAGAAACAATAGCAGTAGGAATGTAGTTTTAAGAATCATTTTCATCTGTTTATAATATTTGTCTTTTATCGGAGGACCTGTCTGCCGACAGGCAGATGGAACACCCATAATCATCCCCCTGTGTGCCAAGAACTATTGCCATGGGTGTTTCATGTGTTTATTTTTTGCTCGACTCAATAAAATTTAAAAATTCATCAATAAAAATTTTTGCAAATTCTTCAGTCTCTTGTATGTTGGTTGCGACACCAAAATCATCAAATTTTTCTTGAACTCTTGATACTGGAAAATTGGCTGTAAATGTCTGCGCTTTTATTTTCCAAAAGATAAATTGCAACTGCATTAAAGCTTGTAAACCGCCAAAATCTCCCGAGGAGACAGTTGAAAAAGCTACTGGTTTTTGAAACCATTCTTCATACAAAACATCAATCACATTTTTTAAACTAGCTGGAAAGCTTCCGTTATACTCTGGAGTTACAATTAGCACTCCATCAGATGCGTCAACTTTATTTTTAAATTTTATAAGAGATTCATTTGGCGTTTTTTGGTATTTTAAAGGTGCTTTAAACAGTGGGAAATTGTAAGCAGCTAAATCTAAAATTTCGACGGTTGCCAGTTTATTATCATTCAAAAATTGTTGAAAGTAGAGCGCAACATTATGACTTTTTCTGCCAATTCGAATACTAGATGAAATAATTGAAATGTGAAACATTTTAAATTGGTTTTTACTGTTTTATACTAAACAAATATGACAATCAAAATGAGTTTTTTTGTTATATCTAAAACAGGAAACTTTGTTTAATTCATAGGTTTTAAATCAAATAACATCGCTTTGATTACTTTTATGATAAAAGGTATGGTAACACTCATCTTAGTTCGTCATGGTCAATCTATTTACAACCTAGAAAATCGTTTTACAGGAAGTTTAGATGTTGATTTAACAAAAATGGGTAAACTTGAGGCTCAAGAAGCAGGAAAGAAATTACTCCATTTTAAATTTGATTTTGCCTATACTTCGACATTGAAAAGAGCACAAGAAAGTTTGAGTATCATTCTATCAGCAATACACCAAACAACTGTCAAAGTGATTGAAAACAAAGCATTAAACGAGAGAGATTATGGCAGTTTACAGGCTTTAAACAAAGAAGAAACAATAGTAAAATATGGCAAAGAGCAAGTCGAAACGTGGCGAAGAAGTTTTGCTATTCGTCCACCTAATGGAGAAAGTTTAGAGGATACTTTCAACAGAACTATTCCTTTTTACCTACAAGAAATTGAACCACAATTAAAACGTCAAAAAGATGTTTTGATTGTGGCTCATGGTAACAGTTTAAGGGCTTTAGTAATGTATTTGGAAAACATAAGCCAAGAAGAAATTGCACATTTGAATATCCCAACAGGTATTCCAAAGCAGTATATTTTTGATGCAAATTTAAAAATTTTGGAAGTGAAGTATTTGTAATTATCTACACTTTGACAATTTTTTTTCCTCTATTTTTACCTTAGAGTAATGCTTTTAAAATCTTAGGTTTTTTTTCTAAAAGAACCAATAATTTTTTTGCCACTGCTCCCGACGATGCAGGGTTCTGCCCTGTAATTAATATGCCGTCTTTTACTACATAACTTGCCCAATCTTCTTTTTTAGAATATAGTCCGCCTTGTTTTTTTAATTCATCTTCGAGTAAAAAAGGGACAATTTTATCCAGTTGCACTGCTTTTTCTTCAGTATTAGAAAAACCAGTTACATTTTTACCTTTGATTAAGTAATCACCGTCTTCATTTTTGACATTCAATAAAACTGATGGTGAGTGACATACCGTTGCAATTGGTTTTTTGGCATCCCAAAAATCTTCAATAAGTTGTATTGAATTT
>JANMZS010000234.1:0-2188 GCA_031383535.1 Flavobacterium sp. | reverse complement strand
CCAAAAACAACTTTTTTTGATTTAACAGTTCAAGAAATGAAAAATACTAATAAAGTAATTTGCGAAATTGAAGCAAAAGACTATTTTGAAAAAGGAGATTTTCAAACATGGGAAAATCATAAAAAAGATGCAGTTCGATTGCAAAATGACTTGATTGAATTAGGACTTAAAGATTTTATTTTACCCTTAACAGATTATACAAATAGAGTTGGTGTGATGCGATACTGCAACAATAATTTAAGCTATGGAATTTCAACTGCAAATGAAAAATTTGTATATTTTCTATGTGAGAGTCCAATATTGTCCTCAATTGTTTTATCTATTATTTCAGAGCATAAAACTATGGATGATCTGATTGAAGCTTTTTATAATGCTAAGAAAAAATTGATGTAAAATGACTTTATTTATAATTTATAAACTAAAACAAAATGGGAAAAGTAGGTATAGAGAGAATATATCATAAAGGATCTGGAAAAGAAATTTACTGCCAAATAAATTTCTACAATAAATCAAAATTATTCACAATAGTAGATTTTCCAGAAGATGTTCAAAAATGGTACGGATCTAAATTAACTAGAGAAAATAAATACGGTAGTATATTATATAGCGGTGAGATTTGCGCAAAAAGCTATGATGAATGCGTTGCTTTAGGTCGAAAAGTCTATACAGAATATTACGATCAAGATATTAAAGAAGAAAAAATAATATGTTATCAACTAAAAACCAACCATCCTAGACCAGAATTTCATGGACACAATGATAAAATAGATATATATCACGCTCCGAGTTTGGCAATAGGACTTCAATATAAAGTCATGTATAAAATTACAATTGGAAATGATACATTTATAAGTAATTGGAATTACGAAGAATCTAAAGCTCCAGATCAAGGTACGAGATTAGGAACTTCAAGATTAAATAGGGAAGATGGCCATTTAGGTTTACAAGATTGGCACAAAATACCATATTCTGAAGGTGCTCATAATTTTTTTAAATCAGTTGAAAATGGATTGCTTGAAATAATTATTAAAACAAATAATTTTTTTGGAGAATCTCCCTTAACATTATTAGACAAAATAGAATCAGGAAAGTTTTTAAAATAATATTGTAAATTTTTCTGTTACAAATTTAACACACTACTTTATCAATTAATTAAAAACTAAAAGTAATTATGAGAATAAAAGAAGGAATGCCACAACCAATAGATTGCCCAAAATGTAAGTCCAAAAAAGGTTACAGAATTACACAACTAGAACAATTACACAGTGATAGTCTTTTTGATGAAAACGGCAATTATACTGGCGAATCAAATTCAGAACTTAGAAAAGTAATTCGAAGATTAAAAACTATTACATGTACTGATTGTTGCACAAAATTACCTTTTAAAATCGAGTAGTAATATTCTACTAACAATTACATTATATCGTTCGTTTTAATGAACTAAATTACTTTTTAGAAAAGGATTCCTTTTTTTTAACAGGACACAAATGTTTTAGTTCATTTTATTAGTTCATTAATCAAAGTACATTTTTAATTTTTTATAACGTTATTATGTACTTTTTTTGTACCTTTGATTATTAAAAATTATGAATATGAAAATTACAGAACAAACACCAATTCACTTCTTTGTAGGTGATAAATCGAATTTAAATTGGAATGATATCAGGTTAGAAAGTTTTTTGGAAATTCCTAATAATGGCAAAGTACGTTTTAAAGCAATAGAAAGCATTCATCTTTTTGCTCACACTTCTATTGAAGAAACAGAAGTGTGTTCTTATCAGGTTTCATTTGGTCGTAATGATTGTACTTATTCGGGTCATGATAGCCTAAAATCTCTTATTGAAAAAATGCAATCTAATTTCCCAATTTATGGATTTAAGAATGTCAGTAAGGAGGAATATTTAATATTCCGTGCAAAAACTTTTAAATTGTTGAATCAGCATCCTTTCGCTAATTATGAGAATTTAGAAGTTAATTGCGATTTGAAACTTTAAATTATTTATAACTGCCTAATTTTTCAAATTAGATTATGTACGTACTCTTAACTCTTCAAAACACCTACTTCGTAGAATACCTAATTGGTACGCTAGTTCTCTCCAGTTCCATCTTAGATGCAATGATTTTTGACGATTTAGATACAGCAATAAAATTTAAACGAATGCTTTTAACTACTTGTGAACTTAATACA
>JANMZS010000206.1:0-4999 GCA_031383535.1 Flavobacterium sp. | reverse complement strand
CTCGGATAAATGCCAATCAATAGTTGAATTTCGCAATCTATTGGTCAGGTTTTGAATAATAATGGCTGCTGAAACCGAGATATTCAAACTCTCTAAAAATCCCGATGGTGGGTTTTACAGAGAGTTTGAATATCTCGGTTTCAGCAGCCATTATTATTCAAAACCTGACCAATAGATTGCGAAATTCAACTATTGATTGGCATTTATCCGAGGAAGAAATCCTCGAAAAAAGATTGGCTTGGGCAAGAAATTCTATTAAGGATATAAAAAGAATAGAAGAACGCTATTACGCCGAATTATAAAGCGGTTAGCATTAAAAAATAATGGCGAGTGGTCGTAAAAGCTATTTTGAGATGACGTTTTTGGGCATGGCGACAGTCCGCGGCTTGAGAACCAATTTTTTTCCACTAGGAAAAAACGAATTTAGGAAAAAAATAAACGAACAATTTACCGAAAAACTAGCCATGAGATTTAGTTTGTGTTTTGTGCCGTTATTCTATAAAAAAAACCTCTGTTAATTAGAGGCTTAATTATTTTTTTCAAAGTAAGGAGTAACATTTTTCGAAACAATGTATTCCTTTATTTTTTCAGTTTCACTTAAGTCAACATATTCAACAAGATGGCTATCTTTAACATGTTTCCAGGTTCTGTGATTTTGAGGATATTCTTTCTTATTTGGTTCTTTTCCTACTAAAAAATATTTTCCTCTATTTTCATTAGAATAATCTACTGCTTTTGTGAATGAAATAAATCTAGTTAAATCATTCTCGAGATAATATTGTCTTTTGTTAAAATCAATTGTTTGACCAGCTACAACAACACCATTTCTTCCTATAAAATTAATATCTACTGGCGTCACAAGTTCTGCGAAATCTTTCGGACTTATCTGAACATTGAGATTAACTCTATCTTCAATTTTTGAATATAGTTTAGTTTTTACTTTAGATAAAATATCTTCGTGTTTGACAAGCAATACTTCATCATCGTAATCAAATATATATTTATTAAAAAGCTTTTTAAAAGAATCTTCAGTTAATGACAATTCAATTGTTCGTGGTTCTGAGAAATTTACTAGATTATTAGAGTATCTGTGTAAATAAGAAAAATAAGACTCATTTAGCCACTTACTTGACACATTTTGTTTGACATCAAGTTCATAATCATTTATTTTCGGCATTATGGCATAATTAATATTTTTAAAATAACTTTTCAAAATATTAAAATTTTGCTGAGGAACAAGTCCTTTAATAACATTCATTTTTGTATTTGAAACTTTAAAAATACTTTTTTCACCATCAGACATTAGAAGTCCGATGCTAATTTTTTCATTTAAATTAGCATTAAGTGTCAAATATATTATACTAAAAAAAGTCTTCATATCGTTTATATATAAGTTTGAATTAGAGTTCTGAAATTATTTTCACATTCTACAATCCAACTTTCTTTAAAAAGATTTTGTCGTAAATATAATTCTATTTGTTTAATATCCAAATTCCATTCATTTGGAACTTCGTTTAAAATTACACTTAAATCATCTTCACAATCTTTGACGCAAAGGTAGAACTTTTCAACAAGTTTCTCAATAGTTTCTGTTAAATTACGACCTTGCTTAAATAGAATTTTTGCTAAATCAGTGTTAATGATTGATTCATCTTCTGATATTTGGTATAAACCGTGTTGTAAAGAATTTGAATTAAAGATTGAATTGTGATCAAATGCGTAAAAATAATATTTTTCATTATTAGTGAAATCTAATAGGAGATTACTGTTATTGTGATTCCTATCTTCATTACTAAGCCAAATATCAAATAAAGCAATCATTAGAAAATCCTCCTTATTTTTTACTTTCCTTCTAAAAGTAATATCTTCAAAAGAATGTACTAATGTTGCATCAATTTCTTTACTTGATTCGAGGTATAAAGAACCAAAACAAGGTTTTTTAAAAAATGCTGGTTGTAAAATATTTGCGTTCTCAATGGGTAAATGTTCTTCAAGTACATTTATCAAACAAATCTTAGGAGTTCTTATTCCCCAAATATCAGCAAATCTTGACGCGACTAATTCGTTAAAGAGATGCGAATTAGAAAGTCTCCCATGTTTGCATACCCAAGTTTGAAAATCTTCGCACGTTACTAAAATCGGGACTTCACCAGTAGGATAAATTTTATCAGGCTTATGAAGAGTTTTTAGTATTTCTAACATTTAATTGAAATTATAACTATTTCAAATATACATAAATATTTGTAAGAGCTATATTTATACATCCGTTCTTTATAATGGTACACGTTCTGGTATTACAGCGTGTTTGGGACTAAATTAAGCCCTGTTTTCGGATTTACCATCCGAGCGATAGTGAATAGGCGAAGCAAATCATCCCAAATCCGTTGTAGCAGCTGTCATAGGGCGTTTTTATTTATTCAGTTATTTTCGTTTTTAATTTTTCAATATATTTCATAAACACCTTTTGCAGTTCTGTCAAAAAAGCACCAATTTTCACAAAAGGAATTGTAATTGTACAAATTTCGCCTCTGTTATTTTCGTCGGTGAATGTTACTGATACATTAGGTATAAAGGTAACTCTTGCATGAGCAACAGAATTCCTTATATGTCTTATGAAATCTATTTGTATATTATCTGATTGGTAGTTAGATTCAACGTTTGAATTTAGATTCTTTACGACATCATTTAGTTCATCAAATTCATCAGGGAAATTTTGTGACAAAAGTTGTTTGGGAATAACCAACATTGTGTAAAGCATTATCAATAGCGTTCCTTGATTATCAATTCCAATTATCGGAAGATTTTCTTTAAGGTAATTATCATCGAATTGGAGGTTTTTATAACAGTCGCTATTTAAAAAATTATTGTTTATGAGCTCGCCCAAAAATGCTGTAGTGAAATAGGTTTGGATCAATAAGTTATCGTCTTGTGTTAATTCCATGCTTCTTTATTTCGTTTTTTAGTTGAGTCTCCATAATGCCCTATAGCTCTTTATATGTGCCGTAAAATGGCTCCAATCCACCCAATTTTAGTTGGCTTTGTACCGTAAATGTGGCTTATATTTATAAAGCTAATATATAAATAATTCTTTACAAATCATCAAAAGAACTTATAAGATACAGAATGTCTTTTTCAATACAAGACATAAATAAAAAATTCCTAACTGTTGGAGCAATTAGGAATTTATCTTGTATTTTATCGGTTTATTATTTTCTTTTTAACACTTTGTATTCTTCATAACACGCGCTAATAGCATCTAAAACTTGTAAATCATTGGCGGTTTTTACAAAGGATTCGGAGTAATTGCAGCGTTCTAAGATTTCGGCAATTTCATTTTTATCAATACCTAATAATACCGAAATGGTTTCTCGGTCAAATTTGGTTTCGAGTAAATTTCTAACGGTGTCATCCTTTTTCATTTCCTTTAGCCTCTTGAGTTCGTTGGGTTTTTTACCAAAAAAATTATAGAGTTTGTCAGAAGGATTAAAAAGAGAACCTACTATTTTTTCTAAAGCATTTGGGGAGTTTTCGCCAGTTTCATACCCTTGGGTCAAACCAGAAATGCTGTATCTATAGTTATTCTTATCTGGAAATAATTTGGTGTCAATTTCTAAGAAGCCTGTCAATTTAAATCGTCTAATAATTACTTCTTCTAGAGCATAGGCTTTTTCGGTTAAGTAGATATTAGTGGATTTGTTTTTAATCCAGTCGTTTGTCACTTTTAATTTTATAGACTGAAAGCCAAAAATAGTAATATTAAGGGTGTCGTTTGCAGTAACCGAAATTTCAAAAAGTCCTTTATCATCGGTTGTTGTTCCTTTCATTTTGTTAACATTGATGATGTTAACATTGCTTATAGGAGCTTGGGTATTGATGTTCAGAATAATACCCGAAACTTTTGCATTAGAGTCTAAATTTTGTGAAAATACCGAAATGGAAAGGAGTGTAAATAAAAAAACTACAAAATACTTCATATCTTATTTTAAAACTTTAAAAGTAATAAAAACGGGATTAAGTATTTTGTAGTTTCAAATTTATTATAAGAAAATTAACAGAATGAGTTAGTTTTCAATTTCATAGTTCCCCTCTCTTTTGGAGAGGGGCTAGAGGTGAGGTTTTAACTTCTTCTTGGTCTTTTTTCTCTTGGTGCATCACCAAAACTTTCAGAACGTCTTGCTGGTCTTTCTGAAGAACCACCGTCACGTCTAGGAGCGTCGGATGATCTTGGAGCTCTGTCTGAAAAACCACCTTCACGAGGAGCTGAGCTTCTTGATTCACTTCTTCCACCAAAACCACCTTCTCTAGGAGCTGAACTTCTGTCGCTTCTAAATCCGCCACCAGAACCTTCACGTCTTGGAGCAAAGCTACCTTCTCTTCTTGGAGCAGTACTTCTTCCGCCACCAAAACCTCCAGAGCTTCTTCCGTTGTGATCGCGTCTTCCGCCACCATCGTTTTTAGAAATTTCTACATTAATACGTCGTCCTTCTAATTGAACGTTGTTTAAGATATCCATTACTTTATCGGTGTGTTCTGGATCGGTGTTAAAGAAAGAGAATCCTTCTTTGACATCTACTTTAAACACATCGTCACGACCTAAATCTAGGGTTTCTTTTAAATAATCTTTCAAAGACATCCAATCAAAATTATCTCTAGAACCAATGTTTACGAAATAACGAGTTGCCCCATTGTTATTGCTTTCTCTTGATTCGCCTCTATCATCACGTTCCCGTCTTTCAGACCCTGAAGATTGGTTTGAGATATCTCTATTTTTCTTGTAATAAGCAATAAAACGGTTGAATTCAACCGACACCATTTTCTTAATCAACTCTTCTTTTGATAAACCTTCTAAAACGCTATTGATAGCAGGTAGATAGTTGTCAATTTCGTGATCCACTTCGGTATCTTTAATCTTAGTGGCTAGATGCAACAATTGAATTTCGCAGATTTCGATTCCAGAAGGAATTGTTTTTTCTTCAAATTTTTGTTTGATGATTCTTTC
>JANMZS010000201.1:0-5446 GCA_031383535.1 Flavobacterium sp. | reverse complement strand
ATGGAAAATAAAAAAGAAATGAGAAATTGGTTAGACGCATTCAATTTGTCTCATCCATTTGTAATAGCAGGACCTTGTAGTGCCGAAACAGAAGAACAAGTTTTGAAAATCGCTCATGAATTGAAAGATTCAGACGTAAGCGTTTTTAGAGCAGGAATTTGGAAACCAAGAACACGTCCAGGAGGATTTGAAGGTGTTGGGGAAATAGGATTAAAATGGTTGAAAAAAGCCAAAGCCGAAACAGGATTGCTTATGGGAACTGAGGTAGCTACTGCTGCGCACTGTAAATTGGCTTTAGAAAATGACATCGACGTTTTGTGGGTGGGTGCTCGTACCACTGCTAATCCATTTGCGGTTCAAGAAATTGCTGATACCTTGAAAGGAACCGATAAAATCGTGTTGATTAAAAACCCAGTAAATCCAGATATGGCTTTGTGGCTAGGAGGAGTAGAGCGTTTGTACATGGCTGGAATCAAAAATTTAGGTGTGATTCACCGAGGTTTTTCTACGTACGAAAAAACAAAATACCGTAACATTCCTGAATGGCAAATTGCTATCGAATTGCAAAATAAATTCCCAGATTTGCCTTTAATTATTGATCCATCACACATTACGGGAAACCGTAATATGATTCTTGAAGTAACTCAGGAAGCCTTAGATTTGAATTATGATGGTATGATTATCGAAACACATATTGATCCAGACAATGCCTGGTCTGATGCAGCTCAACAAGTAACGCCAGACACTTTAAAACAAATTTTCAAAGATTTGAAAGTAAGAAAAGTGAGTGGAGATACACCTGATTTCGAGAATAAAATGACAAAATTAAGGGCTAATATCGATGTATTGGATTCTAATTTGTTAGAGCTTTTAGGCAAACGTATGAAAGTAGCTGACGAAATTGGTCAAGTGAAAAAAGACAATAATGTAGCTGTTTTACAAAACAACCGCTGGAACGAAATTCAAGAAAAAATGGTTTCAGAAGGGGCTAAAAAAGGATTGACAGAAGAATTTATTGTTAAATTATTCAAAGAAATTCATCAAGAAAGTATTGGTCACCAAGAGAAAGTGCTGAATTCTTAAAATGATTTCACATTTTGTGAGCAGTGAAAATATAGATTTTAAAAAATCCCAAAGCTTATGCTTTTGGGATTTTTTGTTTATTTTGAAAGTATTCCAAAATCGTTAATCCTCAATCATAAATCATTTATCTTTGCAAAGTCTTAGATTTTAAATCCTAAATCTAAGATTCGCAAATCCTAAATTAAAATATGACAGGAACCGTTTATAAATCTACAGGAAGTTGGTACACCGTAAAATCCGAACAAGGTGATTTTATCGAATGTCGTATGAAAGGGAAATTCCGAATCAAAGGCATTAAAAGTACAAATCCAATTGCGGTGGGCGATGTGGTAGATTATGAACTTGAAGAATCTTCGGATACGGTGACTGGAACGATTCATAAAATTCATGAAAGGAAAAATTATATTGTTCGAAAATCGGTGAATTTGTCGCATCAAATGCACATTATTGCCTCAAATATAGACCGTGTTTTTCTTTTGATTACAATAAATAATCCGCCTACAACCTTCAATTTTATAGACCGTTTTTTAGTAACCGCCGAAGCCTATGGAATCGAAACTATTTTGGTTTTTAATAAAATAGACACTTTCGACGAAGCTACTTTCGACGAACAGTTGTATATGCAACACGTATATGAGGAAATTGGTTACCAATGTTTGCGCGTTTCCTCAACTGAGAAAAAAGGAATTGAGAAACTCAAAGAATTAATGATAGGAAAAGTAAGCATGTTTTCTGGACATTCGGGAGTAGGAAAATCGACTTTGGTCAATGCGATGGAGTCTTCTTTGGATTTAAAAACGAAGACCATTTCCGAAGCAAGCAAGCAGGGACAACACACCACCACTTTTGCCGAAATGTATGACTTGTCTTTTGATGCTCGAATTATAGACACACCCGGAATCAAAGGTTTTGGTATGGTCGATATGGAGCCAGCCGAAATTAGCGGCTATTTCCCCGAATTTTTTAAATTAAAAGAACAATGCAAGTTCAATAATTGTTTGCACAAAGAAGAACCCCATTGTGCCATAAAAAGTGCTTTAGAGAAAGATAAAATTGCTTGGTCACGATACAATAGTTACCTGAAAATATTAGAAGGAGACGATGAAAATTATAGAATCGATTCCTATGACGAAGATCGAAAAGCGAGTGATGAAACGAGGAAATAAGCCCACCCAACTCTCCCAAAGGGAGGACTTTCTAAATTTTATAAAATTTATGAAAACAAATTATATTTTAGGTAAATCTCTAAAAGCCCTCCCTTTGGGAGGGTTGGGTGGGCTATGAAAGTAGTAATCCAAAGAGTATCTTCCGCATCGGTAACCGTCGATGCTAAAGTTATAGCCGAAATTCAAAAAGGATTACTGGTTTTTGTAGGAATTGAAGATGCCGATTCGCAAGAAGATATCGATTGGTTGTGCCAAAAAATTGCTAATCTTCGTATTTTTGGCGATGAAAATGAAGTGATGAACTTGTCGGTTGCAGCCATTGATGGCGATATTATTGTTGTATCGCAATTTACGCTCCACGCCTCGACCAAAAAAGGCAATCGCCCATCCTATATCAAAGCAGCAAAACCTGAAATAGCCATTCCGCTTTATGAAAAATTTGTACAACAATTAGAGCTAGAATTAGGCAGAAAAGTACAAACTGGAATTTTTGGAGCCGATATGAAAGTGGCATTGGTAAATTATGGACCAGTGACGATAGTAATAGATTCTAAAAATAAAGAGTAGTGATTATAATGATACATTAACTTAAATTTATTTAAAGGTTTTTCCGTTTTAGTAAAAACTAAAATGGCTGACTCATTTTTAGTATGAGACAGCCATTTTAGTTTTTAAACTCTACGATTATTCTTTTTTTTCTTTGACTTTTACCTTGCCGTTTCTGTTTTTTTTCACCTTGTACGTTTTTTGGGGATCACCTACATAGGTTTTTGCATATTTGACCCTCATGTTCTCATAATCATCGAAAGGTTCTTTATCATCGGTAAGTACCACTTTATAACCGCTGTAAAGATTATAATCCTTATAGGCTGCTGGTAATGTGGTTTTTCTGACCCATTTGCCGTCTTGTTGGTAAACATACTCCCCTTTTCTAACGTCATAATACGTTTCTGTAGCCGGAATGTAATAGTAAGTAGCGTTGTCATTTCCTGCTACTCCCCAACCCGGTAGCGACACTGTTGCTTTAACCTGTGCCTGTGCTGAATTGAAAGCAATACATAGTAATGCAACCAGCAAAATTTTTTGTAATTTCATAATTTGTGTGTTTAAATTAGACTTTAATAAATGAACCTCAAAGTTACCCTTATCATCAACCAATGTGTTGTACTATTTATTTATTTAATTGTATCATTCACAGATGCCAACTTATAAAATAGAAGATATTGAGTTTAAAGGAAAATTGATTGAAAGTGAGTTTGATAACATTATTCAATGTTTTTCTAATTCAACATTACTTCCAAGGAAATTCAGAAGAGACCAATTTAAATTATAAGAAACACCTCACTCAAGGTGTTTTTTTATTTTGCAATTCTTTACATTTGCTTTTATTCATAATCCACAAGTAATAAAAATGGCAAACAGCAATCTTACCAATGCTAAAAATGCAAAAAACGATGAGATCTATACGCAATATCAAGATATAGAAAAAGAAATTACAGCCTATTTAGATTACAACCCAAATGTATTTAAAAACAAAACTATTCTTTTACCATGTGATGATCCTGAATGGAGCAATTTTACCAAGTTTTTTGCACAAAATTTTGAGCGTTTTGGACTTAAAAAACTGATAAGCACAAGCTATGCGCCAGATAGTAAAAGTTACAAAAACACCTGTCAACCTACGCTCTTTGAAACCGAAAACCCACAATTTAACGAAAATAAAACTATTAAAAACGGAAAGATTTTCACGCTAACGCATGACAAAACAGGCGATGGAAAAATAGATGTAAACGATTTAGAATGGACGTATCTTGAAGGCGATGGCGATTTTAAAAGCAAAGAAATAAAAAAACTCCGTGACGAAGCCGATATTATTATTATTACGAATCCACCGTTTTCGTTGTTTCGTGATTTTTTAGCTTGGATTGTTGAAGTTGAGAAGCAGTTCGTGATTATTGGTAATATAAATTCCATTAAATATAAAGATCTTTTCCCGTTTATTCAAGAAAATAAAATTTGGTTAGGTTCAACAAATTTTAATAAGGGAATGTATTTTAAAGTCCCTAACGATTTTGTTTATACAGATACTTATAAATTTGAAAGAGAGCAAAATGGAGAAAAAGTAAATCGGTTACTAGTGTTTGTTGGTATACAAATATTGATCACGGAAAACGTCACCAACCTTTTCCACTTATGACAATGGATGATAATTTAAAATATAGCAAACACAAAGAAATTAAAGGTAAAGATTCCTATGAGAGTTACGATAACTATGACGCTATCGATGTGTCTTTTACAGATGCAATTCCAAGCGATTATGTAGGTTTTATGGGAGTGCCTATTACTTTTCTAGATAAGTATTCACCTGAACAATTTGAAATTAAACAACCCTGTCAGGGTTCAAAACTCTGACAGGGTTAAAGAGTTAAAAAAAGTAAATATGGAAATAAAACAACCCATAATCCACGGCAATTATTACCATATTTATAATCGTGGTAATAACGGTATTGATGTATTTTTAGATGCCGATAGCTACTATCATTTTCTTCGCTTATATGCAAAATATGTTGAGCCAGTTGCCGAAACGTATGCTTGGTGTTTGTTGAAAAATCACTTTCATATTTTGGTACGAGTAAAAGATAAAGTAGAAATTGATGAAAACGAATTAAGCTATAACACCACCGAAAAGCCCAAATTAATTGACCCTTCAAGACAGTTTTCGCATTTGTTCAATGCCTACACACAAGCAATAAATAAGCGGCATGACAGAACAGGTAGTTTATTTGAAACCACTTTTGAAAGAAAATTAGTTTCTTCTGAAAAATATTTCCAACAATTAATTTTTTACATTCACAACAATCCTGTGCATCACGGTTTTGTCAAGCAAATGAGTTTGTATCCTTGGTCATCTTATGAAACGGTACTTTCGGATAAACCAACAAAATTAAAAAGGGGAGAAGTAATAGAAATATATGGTGGCGTTGAAAATTTCTTGTTCTTTCATAACCAACAGCAGAATTTGAATGAAATTAATGATTTTATAATTGAATACTAAATAACCCAACAACCCAACAACCCTGTCAGGGTTTTGAACCCTGACAGGGTTAAATAGTAAAAAAAATATGAACCTAAAATCATCTCAACTAGCCGTCGATACTTGGATTAAAGAACACGGTGTTCGTTACTTCAATGAATTG
>JANMZS010000193.1:0-43468 GCA_031383535.1 Flavobacterium sp. | reverse complement strand
CATTCAATCTCCTCCTAGGGCCATAGGTATTAAAAATTCGAACTATTCTGGTTTCTACTCCATGAAAAGTATGATAGGCCATGGTAATAGATTCCTGAAAACGTTTGGCTTCGTCATAAACCCCTCTTGGGCCAATGGTGTTTACGTTGCCATAATATTCTTCGGTTTGGGGATGGATTAATGGATCCCCATAAACTTCAGAGGTAGAGGCTATAAGTATTCGAGCTTTTTTGACTCTTGCCAATCCCAAAAGATTGTGCGTTCCTAGAGAACCTACTTTAAGGGTTTGAATTGGGATTTTTAGATAATCTATTGGACTTGCTGGTGAGGCAAAATGAAGAATATAATCTAAATCACCTGGAACATGAACAAATTTTGTTATATCGTGATGATAAAACTCAAAATGCTCTAATTTAAATAAATGTGCTATGTTTTTTAAATCCCCAGTGATGAGATTATCCATTCCTATGACATGGTAACCTTCGGCTATAAAACGATCACATAGATGAGAGCCTAAAAAACCTGCGGCTCCAGTAATAAGTATTCTCTTCATTTTTGTTTGTTTGTTCATATAATAACGCAAGAATTATGATTTTCTTATATATATATTAACTTTTTCTTTATAAGAAAAAAAGGTTCTGTACGTTGTTGTGTTTTTTTATATTTTATAAAAAGCAGTTTTCTGATTCAAAATCTTATATTGAATTAAAAGTATATTATCTTTATTTATAATTTAAATAGTCTGCCAAAAATAAACTTATCAATTAGAATGGCAAAGGAAAAAATGATAAATTGCTTCGTTCTTATACCCTTTTTTATTCTTACATTATACCTAATAAGTTTTACTGTTATGAAAAAATTAGCCCTACTATACGTATTTTATTTATTAAGTGCGCTTTGTAACGCACAAAGTGGCACATTAGACCCTACTTTTAACAGCACCGATATAGGAAACGGTAATGGAGATGGAGCAACAGGTGGAGCTGTTTTTTGTTCTATAGCCCAACCTGACGGAAAAATTCTTATTGGTGGGTCTTTTAAAAAACACAATCAGACTGACCGAAATTCTCTAGCAAGGTTAAATAGTGATGGCTCTTTGGATCTTAATTTTCAAGGACTTAATTCAATATTTCCTGAATATGATTTTATTAACTCTATTTGTCTTGACTCTAACGGAAAAATAATTATTACTGGACATATTGGCATTAATCCTACAAGTTATATTATTAGACTAAATTCTGATGGGACCAAAGACACTTTTAATGAAGGAAATGGTCAAGGTGCAAACTATGATGTCTCATCTGCTATTGTTCAACCGGATGGAAAAATTATTATAGTAGGAGACTTTACTTCCTATAATGGAGTAAACAGAAATTGCATTGCACGTTTAAACAGTGACGGCACACTTGACACAAGTTTTGACCCAGGAAATGGAGCAATGTTTGGCATAACAACAAATTCTTACTATAAAACAAATATCAAAAACGTTCAGCTACAAGAAGATGGTAAAATAATTATTGTTGGAAATTTTAAGGCTTACAATGGGGTGGCAAGAAGTCATATAGCGCGTTTAAATAGTGACGGCTCTCTTGACTCAAGTTTTGATCCCGGAATAGGTTTTGGAGTTGAAAATTCAAGTTATTTTCCTATTAATTCAATAGCCATTCAACCAGATGGAAAAATTATTGTAGGAGGATCTTTTAACAGTTATAATGGTGCATCTGCAAAAGCATTAGTTAGAATAAACAGTAATGGTAGTATTGATACTAGTTTTAATACTGGAACTGGATTTGTTTTATTTGGAACTTATATAAGTGGTAATGTATATGAATATGTTGGTGAAATAAAAACAACTGCTCTTCAACCAGATGGAAAAATTATTGTTGGAGGTATTTTTGTAAAGTACAATGGTACTGCTATTAGAAATATAACTCGTCTTAATGCTAATGGTACATTAGACACTAGTTTTGATGTTGGAACAGGAACTTATTCAAGTAAGTTGTCTTATGGTGCACCAGTCGGACATGTTTATTCCATAAATATACTTTCTGAAACTAAAATAATTCTTGGAGGTGATTTTACTTCTTATAACAACAGAATATGTGGTGCTTTTGCCAGAATAAACAGCAATGGTGTTTTTGATTTAACATTCAACCCAGTAACAGGTGCAAATTCATATGTTAAATGTTCTAGTATTCAACCTGACGGCAAAATAATTATTGGCGGTGGTTTTACAAACTATAATGGGGTTGATTGCAAGGGTCTTGTACGATTGAATACTGATGGAACGGTGGATTCCAGTTTTAATATTGGAACAGGATTCCTATATTATAACATCCCTGGAACAATACTTTCCTTATACCTTCAATCTGATGGGAAAATAATTGTTGCAGGCGGTTTTACTTCCTTCAACGGAATTACAAAAAACAATATTGTCCGTTTGAATGTAAACGGGTCGTTAGATGCCACTTTTAATACTGATATAGTAATAAATAAAGTATGGCAGACCATTATTCTACCTGATGGGAAAATACTTGTGGTGAATGGTAATTTAATACGTTTAAATCAAAATGGTTCTCAAGACATTGGTTTTACTCCTTTGACTATAAATTCAGGTTATTCTGAAGTTAAGCCAATTGCATTACAACCTGATGGGAAAATTATTATTTGTGATAATAATGGTGTAAGACGTATAAATATTAATGGTACCATTGATTCTAGTTTTAATTCAGCTGGTAGATCGCCAATAGGGTATATTACATGTGTAAACATACAAGCTGATGGGAAGATTATTATTGCAAGCAGATTTAGTACCAGTTACATTAATATTTCCCGTTTAAATTCTGATGGCACACAAGATTATAGTTTCTATCCTAGTTATCCTAGTGTCAATATGGAATCAATTAATGCACTTAAAATTCAAACTGATGGAAAAATATTAATAGGCGGTGGATTTGGGGGTAGGGTTTCTGAATCAACCTTACTACGCCTAAACATCGATGGTGCCATAGATAGCTCTTTTAATCCAGATGGAGCTGGTCCAAGTGTTACTGGTGGCTATGGTGCTGCAATTTATGACATCAATCTACAATCCGATAATAAAATAATAATTGGCGGAGATTTTACTGCCTATAATGGTACTGGTCGCAACAGGATTGCAAGACTATTTAATACTGATAATTTAGCTACTACTGATTATACCATTTCTCCTGAATTAAAAATTTATCCCAATCCAACTAGAGATTTTTTAAACCTGGGAAATACTGTTGGTGTTTCAATAAAATCAATAACTATTTACAACACTTTAGGACAATTAGTACTAGCTATTCCTGATGCTCAAAAAGTGAAAATCGTAGATGTTTCAGTCTTGGTAAATGGTACTTATTTTATGAAAATAAATAGTGATAAGGGAGCCGTTTCCAGAAAGTTTGTAAAAGAATAGATTAATTTAAATCTAGTTATTTTTAATCCAATTGGTAGTAATTACTTCTCCTTATTTCAGCGTGTAAGGTAACTTTCCGCATAGTTTTTCTAAACTTTGAATATCATAAACCATATGCGTAATTAAATTGTTTAATCTAACAGTAGTTAATAGTGGGTTTTTCAAACCCTATTTTTGAAGTAATCTCTGGTAAGATTAATGGAAACTCGAAAAACTTTCACTCTTTTATACTCATAACAGCCAAGAAGTTTTTGGTTGTTATGAGTATAAATTTATTTGTTTAACTAGAGTATCTATCCAAGCATAGGCTTTTTTATGCCTTCCAATAAGGGCATTGAAGGTGCCCAATTCAGCAAAAATTTGGATGTATTCAATATGAAAATTCGTTTTTCCATAATCTCCATACAAATTATGTTGCGCTCTTTTTTCTTCAATTTTAAAATCCGTTGCATTTAATCAATAGAAAAATAAATTCGGGGAATGAATGGTGTTTGTTTTATATAAAATTATATTTGCATTTATAACATTAGATTGGTAAAACTATGAAAATTGCTTTAATTACAGGTATTAACGGTCAAGATGGATCTTATTTAGCAGAACTTTTATTAGAAAAAGGTTATAAAGTTCACGGAATAATCCGAAGAAGCTCCACTTTTAATACGGAAAGAATTGAGCATTTATATATCGATAGTTTATTGAAAGATATTCACACCAAACAAAGAATAAAATTGCATTATGGAGACATGACAGATTCTACCAATTTAATTCGTTTGGTACAACAAATAAAACCAGACGAAATCTATAATTTGGCGGCACAATCTCATGTAAAAGTTTCATTTGAATTACCAGAATATACAGCCGAAACAGATGGAATTGGAACACTTCGTCTCCTTGAAGCGGTTCGGATTTGCGGATTAATTAATAAAACCCGTATTTATCAAGCATCAACATCCGAATTATTTGGTAAAGTTCAAGAAATTCCCCAGAAAGAAACCACCCCTTTTTATCCACGTTCCCCTTATGGTGTTGCAAAACTTTATGCGTTTTGGATTACTAAAAACTATCGGGAAGCCTATAATATGTATGCTGTAAATGGAATATTATTCAATCATGAATCCGAAAGAAGAGGTGAAACTTTTGTTACACGAAAAATCACGCTTGCTGTTTCACGAATTGCACATGGAATTCAAGAAAAATTATATTTAGGAAATCTGAATTCACTCCGTGATTGGGGCTATGCAAAGGATTATGTAGAATGTATGTGGCTAATGCTGCAACAAGATAATCCTGAAGATTATGTAATTGCAACCGGAGAGCAACATTCAGTTAGAACTTTTTGCGAATTGGCTTTCAAGGAAGCTGGAATGGAACTGGAATGGAAAGGTAAAAATGAAAATGAAAAAGGAATCTGCAAAGCAACAGGTAAAATTCTTATAGAAATTGACCCGTCCTATTACCGCCTTTCAGAGGTGGAAACCCTTTTAGGCGACCCTACAAAAGCAAGAACACAATTGGGCTGGAACCCTAGAAAAACTTCTTTTGAAGAACTAGTGAAAATCATGATGAAACATGATTTAGAATATGTAAAATTACCAACTAAGATTTAATGATGGAAAAATCATCTAAAATATTTGTAGCAGGTTCAAACGGAATGGTTGGTTCAGCAATTGTTAGGGCATTAAAAAAAGAAGGTTTTTTAAATATCATCACCACCTCTTCAAAAGAACTAGACTTAAGAAATCAATTTGCCGTTTCCGAATTTTTTAGTTTGAACAAACCTGGATTTGTTTTTTTAGCAGCAGCAAAAGTAGGGGGAATTTACGCCAATGATAACTATCCTGCGGAATTCTTGTATGATAATTTGATGATTCAAAATAATGTTATTCATAACTCTTATTTAAACAATGTAAAAAAATTACTGTTTCTTGGAAGTTCTTGTATTTATCCGAAATTTTCGGCTCAACCTATCAAAGAGGAGTATTTATTGACTGGAATATTAGAGCCCACGAACGAAGCCTATGCGATTGCCAAAATCGCAGGTGTAGAAATGTGTAAATTCTATAAAAAACAATACGGTTGTCATTTTATTTCTGGAATGCCCACCAATTTATATGGTATAAATGATAATTTTGATTTAACCAGTTCCCACGTTTTGCCTGCTCTTTTGAGAAAATTTATTGAGGCAAAAAACAACAACCAACACAATGTTTCCATTTGGGGTTCGGGTTCGCCTAGAAGAGAATTTCTATTTGTAGATGATTTAGCAAAAGCATGCCTATTTTTAATGCAAAGTTATAATGATTTAGAACCAGTTAATATTGGAACTGGAGTTGATATTTCTATAAAAGAATTGGCTTTAACACTGAAAAAAATAGTCGGTTTTGAAGGAGATTTGGTTTTTGATGATACTAAACCCGATGGAACTCCAAAAAAATTATTAGACGTTTCTAAGATTAATCAATTGGGGTGGAAACATGAAAAAACGCTTGAAGAAGGGATTCATGAAACATTCAATTGGTTAAAAGAAAATAATTTTAAAGCATTTAAATAAATGCTCTTACAAAAACTAAAAAACAATCATTTGATAATGAGTGGCATTTACAAAGGCATATCTGGCTTGTCTTTGTTTGTTTCTATTCCATTACTTATACATTATTTTGGAAGTTCTAATTATGGTGTTTGGGTTTTAATTTTTACGCTTTTTCAGTGGGTTTTGTTAATGGATTTTGGAATTCAAAGTTCCCTAAAAACCAAAATTCCCGTACTACTTCATAATAATAAAATAGATTTACTCAAAAGTTACATCAAAACAACTTATAAAATTTCTTTTTATATCTCGGTATCAATTTTTTTGATTTTTTTGATTTTTATCTATTTTGTGGATATAAAATCCAGTATGAATATTTCATTTCACAGTACTAATTTTGTAAATTCACTTTTTTCTATTAATATATTTTTCTTTTGTGTCAATTTTGTAGCCAACATCCATAAATCGCTTTATGTATCTTTTTTAAAAGGGAAATATGCAGAAGAATCTTTAGCAGTAAATCAATTTGGTTTTTTAGTTTTAATCATTGTCACACTTTTTGTGTTTCCTAATATAAGTGTTGAAAGTAAACTTATACTCATTTCTATACTTAACGGAGGATTTTGCTTATTAGTAAACATTTTTTATACCATTCGTTTTTTTAAACTCGAAAAACTAAATTTAAAAACTCAAGAACAAACGTCTAAAGACTTTATCAAAGAAATTCTGAAATTAGGTTCTAAATTTATGATTATCCAACTGGGGATGATGTTTATTTTCACCTCTGATAATTATATTATTTCCAATAATTTCTCTCCAAAGGATGTTGTCCCTTATGACACCGTAAACAAAATATTTCAACTTCCTATTATGATACTTTTTGCAACACTTTCACCATTGTGGTCGATGTTTGCAACCAATTACATTACTAATGATTATAAAAAATTATTAAATACTTTCAAAAAATTCAACATCTACTTTTTAGGAATTTTAATTTTTATCATCGGAATTACCATTTTTTGTCCTTTTATCATTTCTGTTTGGATTAAAGAAAAATTAGAAATTCCAACTCATCTGGTTTTATATATAGGAATTGCCACTTCATTAAGAATATTTGTAACTTTTTACACTTTTTTCTTAAACGGAATTGGAAAATTGAATAAATACCTCATCATATTATTAATAAGTGTCGTATTAAAAATTCCATTAACCTATTATTTAATACATTTGGATTTTGGAATAAATAGTGTAGTCCTTTCAACGCTTTTTTTAATGGTGTTTTGGGTTGTTTTTATCCCTCTTGAATGCTACACATTAGTAAATAAACTTAAAAAATAATGAATAGTTTTATCTATAAAAATAAAAGTTCTCTAATAAAATTAAAAAGAGCTTTCAATTCTTTTTTTGGAATAGAAATAATCAAATATCCAACAAATGAACTAGATCGAAGAATTAAACTCATCAATCATTATAACATTGACGTTATTTTAGACATTGGTGCAAATATTGGACAATATGGTGGCGAAATGAGAACCCTTGGTTTTGAAGGCGAAATTATTTCATTTGAACCCATGAAAAAAGCATTCGATAAATTAAGAAAGAACGCTTCTGGAGATGTAAATTGGAAGGTCTATAATTATTCGATAGGAGAAAGAGATGGTCAAGCAACCATTAATATTGCAACAAACTCTGTAAGCAGTTCTTTACTTGATAATTTGCCGCAACTTATAGAGAGTGCTCCAGAAGCACAATTTGTCGAGAGAGAAATTATTGAAATACGGAAATTAGATAGTGTTTTTGACAGCTTGAATTTAAATGGCAAGAATATTTATCTAAAAATTGACACTCAAGGATATGAAGAGATGGTTTTACTTGGTGCTGAAAATTCGCTAAAGTTTGTCAAAGGAATTCAGATAGAAATGGCTTTCATTCCTTCCTACCAAGGCGCAATTACTTTTGATAAAATGAAAGCAAAATTAAATGATTTAGGCTTTCATTTACTAGCCTTAGAAAATGGTTTTTATGACAAAAAAACCGGAAAACAATTAGAAATAGACGGTGTTTTTTATAAATAATAAATAACCAATGTAATGGATTTTAAAAAACTTTCAATAATTATTCCGGCCTATAACGAAGGTCAAACCATACATTTAATTTTAGATAAATTACAAAAAGTACAGTTAAAAAACGATATAGAAAAAGAGATTATCATTGTTAATGATTGTTCAAATGACAATACCGAAGATGCTATCCTGAAATACATTTCTGATAATAATGGTGTCAATATTCAATATTTTAAACACAAATTCAATAAAGGAAAAGGTGCGGCGTTGCATACTGGAATTCAAAAAGCAACTGGCGAATATTTAATCATTCAAGATGCAGATTTAGAATATGATCCCGAGGAATATAATTTACTGCTAAAGCCCGTTCTGGATGGTTTTGCTGATGTTGTTTATGGTTCACGTTTTATGGGAGGAAATCCGCATCGTATTTTGTTTTTTTGGCATACAATTGGAAATAAATTTTTAACAACCTTATCTAACATATTCTCTAATTTGAATTTAACGGATATGGAAACGTGTTACAAATTATTTAACACTAAAATTATTCAGTCTATCTCTTTAAAAGAAAATAGATTTGGTTTTGAGCCCGAAATCACATCAAAAATTTCTCGTGTTCCTAAAATACGTATCTATGAAGTAGGTATTTCCTATTATGGTAGAACATATGAAGAAGGTAAGAAAATAGGCTGGAAAGATGGTTTTAGAGCTATTTATTGTATTTTTAAATATGGATTGCTAAAAATCAGATAACTATGTTTATTCTGTTTTGTTACTTGTTATTATTGATGGTTGTTGCTAAATTAAATTTCGCAAAAAACCTAAAAGAAAATATTTTATCAGCAGCCTTGATTTTTTCTTTTTTTATTGTTTTGATTACAGAGACTTTGAGCCTTTTCAAATCATTAAATTTAATTTCTGTTATTATTGCTTGGGCTTTATTTTCCTTACTATTATGTTATATTTTACTTCGAGATGGAAAAGGATCTATGTCTGTTTTAACGGATTTTAAATCATTGATTTGGAGCAACTACATTTCCCTTTTTTTTTATGAAAAAATCCTTTTTTGGTTTATCGCATTAGGATTGTTGTTATTGCTTTTGCAAGGGATAATTTATCCTCCAAATAACTGGGATTCGCTCACTTATCATATGTCGAGAATAATGTATTGGTTAAGTAATGAGTCCGTCGAACATTTTCAAACGCATATTTTAAGGCATTTATACCAGCCTCCTTTTGCAGAATTTTTTATACTAAATTTAAACCTTTTGAACGGAAATGACTATCTATCAAACAGTGTACAATGGTTGTTTTTAGTATTTACCTTAATTTCTACTTGGTCATTGCTCGGTTTCTTTCGTGTTAGTCGGTTTTATAAATTATTAGCTGCATTATTAATTATTACAATTCCTGCAGTTGAGCTACAGTCATCAACAACAAAGAATGACATTGTTTGTGGCTTTTTTATAATTACTGCCTTGTACTTTTCGATTAGGACTTATTATGAAACAAGCCTTAGAAACTTCATTTTTCTTGGATTCGCAATAGGTTTAGGAATGCTTACAAAAGGAACTTCCTATCTTTTTTTAGTGCCAATTCTAGTTTTGTTTGGAATTTTTATGTTGGCTAAATTGATACAAACTAAAAATTCAAAAATACTACTTCATGGATTTCTTTTGATTTTTGTAGTTTTAATACTAAATGTTGGCCATTATTCCAGAAATTACAAGATTGATGGCAACCTCCTAAATATTGACAAAGAAGAGGCAAAAGCGTATTCTAACGAAAACAGGAATGCTAAACTTTTGCTTTCCAATTTACTAAAAAATGCAGGTTTGCATTTGGGTTATCCTATTCAAAGCGAATCCGATAAAATAATAAGAATTATTCATGAAAAATTGGGCGTTTCAGTCAATAATCCTGACTCAAATTATTATGGAATGCCGTATGAAGGAGCCCGAAAAATTGCAACTCACGAAGATTATGCTACAAATTTAATTCACTTTATCTTGATTTTGATTTCGTTTTTTGCTGCTCTTAAATTTGGCTTCCAAAATATAAAACAAAATCGTAAACTCCTATTGCTTATTTTAATTATCGCCTCACAAATAGTTTTATTTGCTGGGTTTTTAAAATGGCAACCCTGGCATACACGGCTACATATTCCTATTTTTTTACTCTCGGTGCCTCTTGTAGTTATTGTTGCTAATAAATTAAAATGGTTTCGATATGTGCTGTTTTCAAGCATTCCTTTATTAGTATACAGTTTCTGTTTTTATTTTGTTTACAATGATACCAGACCTATTATTATCAATGGAAAATACACTAAAAATATTCGTATAAAAGAAAATCGTTTTAATAAATATTTTTCGAATCAACCTTATCTTCGAAATGAATATTCAGCGGTTTTAGATGCTATTTATCTCCATGATTCCAAAAAAATTGGATTAATGTTGTCCGATTGGGAATATCCTTTATTATCTAATTTTTATTATAATCCTATTAAGATAGTTGCCATTAACGTATATAATATTACCAATGAAATCCCTCAAAACACTGAAAACATAGACGCTATAATTTCAAATAAAACAAAAACTGACTTTATCATTTTCGAAGGGAAAAAATATATAAATCAAAACCCAAATCATTCGTATATTTGGTTTTATAAGTAATCCCGAGATGAAGATTTCATTAAAAAAATACTTGCTCCATTCTTCTGTATTTGCAATCTTTACAGAAGCTTTCTTCTTTAATTTTATTATTGATTGGAAACTACTTTATTTAATAATTTTTGTGAATTATTTTTTACTGTTTCGATTAAAAAAAATTACGCTACATATTTATTTTGCTGCACTTCTACTCTTCTTTTTTGTTCATGGTGTTTTAACCTATTCAATTATATCGATTCCATATAATTTTATGCTATCGCAAATCATTGGAATAGCTATAATTGGCACTTATTATTATAATTTAATTCCTCTTTACAAAAAAGAAGAGCTAATTGATGTTTATCTAAAAATATGCTTATATGTTGCAATTATAGGCTATGTCTTCTATTTTTTAAACATTAATTTAAATAGTTCTAGCCGACTACAAAGTATTTTTAAAGAACCTGCTCATTATGTAATTGTTGTTCTTCCGGCATGTTATTATAACTTAAAAACCCGAAATTATAGAAATTTTGCCATCCTATTTGGCACTTTATTACTCTCTAATTCTTCGTTGGGATACATTGGTTGCGGAATTATATTTGTAATTCCCTACTTAACCTTGAGGCGAATTAGGTATCTTATGGCATTAATTCCTTTGGTAGGGATGATTTTTTATTTTGTATATACTGAGTCTCCTTTTTTTAAACTGAGAGTTGATGATACTTATAACTCATTGAACGTAATTAATACTGGCAAATTCGACAAGAACACTAATTTGAGTTCCTATGTTCTAATAAGCAATTTATTTATCGCCAAAAAGAACGTTACAGATCACCCCTTTGGAAGCGGAATTGGCAGTCATCATTATATGCACACCGAAAGATATTTAAAAGAAATGAGACCTCCTGAATACCTTGTAAAGCAAAAAAAAGAAACCGATAATTCTTTTGATGCCAATTCTTTGTTTACTAGATTGATGTCTGAATTTGGATTATTTGGATTCTTGTTTGTCATTTTTTGTGTCGTTAAGGCATCTAAATGCTTTGAAACAAATGATTATCTGATACAAGGGATTTTTATATACTTCCTTTTGAAACTGTTTAGGGACGGACATTACTTTCCACCTGAATTATTTTTTTTTATATGGTTTTTCTATTACTCCTTAAAAGCGGATAAAATTAATATACCCCTTAATGATGTTTAATAGTGCTCTTTAAGTATTACTTTATTTTATCTTTGTGAAAAAAATTTGTGAAAAAAATATTTCAAATTGCCGAAAGCGTCTCGTTAGAAAGTGGTGGGTTAAGAACAGTTTTAGTTAACTTAAATAACCATATTAAAACACACACCTCTGTTATTCTTACAAATAACAAAGAAAAAGAAGATGTATATTTAGACTTTCCATCCACTAAGTTTAATTTTTGGAGTTACTCGGATGAATTAACAAAATATCTTTCTTCTAACACAAGTGAAATTGATATTTTGCACTTGCATGGTGTTTTTATGCATGCCCATTATACCTCAAGTAGAATAGCCCAAAATAACAATATTCCTTATATCGTTTCTCCGCACGGAATGCTCGAACCATGGCATCTAAAAGACAAACAATTAAAGAAAAGTGTTTATTTAAAACTTTTTCTAAATTCACTTTTGGCAAAATCAAAAATTATTCATGCTATTACTCCTTTTGAAAAAGAAAATCTTTATAAACTAACTGGTCATAAGAATATTATTGAAATTCCAAATTTTATTCATTACTCTAAGTTACCTAATGATTTGTCCTATAATCCAGAGGAAGAATATCTGTTGTTTTTAAGTAGACTTCATTCTAAAAAAGGTCTAGATATTTTGATTCAATCGATGAGTCAAATTGAAAATAAAAAAATAAAACTGAAAATAGTTGGCACTGAAAACAGCTATTCGAATGATCTTAAAAAATTGTCTAAAAAACTGGGGGTTGAACATAGAATAGATTTTTTAGGAAGTATCTATGGCAATGAAAAATATAATCTTTTTGCCAATGCAAAGGCTTTTGTAGCCCCTTCTTACTCTGAAGCAATTGGAATGGTAAATTTAGAGGCCGCAGCATGTAAAACTCCTGTAATTACTTCTTTTAACACTGGTATTAGTCCTGAATGGAATAATAATGGCGGAATCATGATTAAACCTAGTACTGAACAATTGACGTCAGCCTTGAATATAGCTGCCAATTGGACTGTCGATGAAAGAATGCAAAGAGGAAAGCAACTTTCGGATTTTGTTATGAATAATTACAGTTGGGAAAAAAAGGGTTATTTATGGGATGAACTCTATAATTCGATATAAAAAAAGGAAGTCTCATAACTAAAAAAAGTTCTTGAGTATTGAATATTAGATATAATAGTCCCGATAAGTCTTAACAGAAAAAAGGCTATTCACGAGTTGTGTGAAATAGCCTTTTTTTTTATTTAAATCTAAGTTATATTTAAATTTGACTATTTTACTAAGATTGACTCTAATACATCATTTCCAACAATTCTAGGCGGATATTCTCCTCCGAAAATTAAATTGTATCTCAACTTTTTTGCGTCCCATGTTAAACCAGTACCAGTGTTGAAATATTTTACAAATTCCATATTTGCCCCATTAATAACTTCTTTTCCGTTATTAATAACATTAATTCCTCTTATTGTTACTGTTTTTTGTTCTTTGTTAGAACTCAAATCAATTTGCGCATTTTCTATACTAAGCCCTTTTGGCATTTCAAAAGTCAATTTTTGCATAGTTGGTTGGCCCTTCACCTTGAAAGTTGTCGTGTGAACATAGTCCCAGTAACCCACTTTCTTAAAAATCATTGACAGTTCATCGTCTTTTTCATATATTGCTTCAAAAACAATAGAATAATTATCTTTTACAACCTGCTCTTCTATAGAAGATTTAGTCGCTTCCTTTTTTTTATCTCCTCCGCAAGAAGTTAACAAACCGACAGCTAAAACTAATAAAATTATTTTCTTCATTTTTTTTAAAATTTTAATTATGCAAAGATATTGATTTTTGTGAAAATTATTTATACTATTATTAAATAAAAAAATTCTTTAAAAAGTATATATTTACTGCCTCAAACGAGACTTCGCTCCATGATAAAAGATAAAAACATTACTGTAATTACCCCTTTTTATTTCCCCGAAGATACCGCCATTGGTCTTTATACGACTCAATTTTCCCGTTTTCTTTTAGCTAAAGGATACAAAATTAAAATTATTACTGGTTTTCCAAATTATCCCCAATGGAAGATTTATCAAAGCTATATTAATCATCCATCCTATTTTTCAGAAACTGTTGACGGAATAGAAATTATCAGATACAAACAATACATTCCTGAAATTATAACTTTTAAAGGGCGTGTTTTAATGATGTTGTGTTTG
Organism: Flavobacterium sp.; assembly: GCA_031383535.1. Lineage (GTDB taxonomy): Bacteria > Bacteroidota > Bacteroidia > Flavobacteriales > Flavobacteriaceae > Flavobacterium. The sequence continues at coordinate 29,381 of JANMZS010000193.1, read as the reverse complement.
TTTTATGGGACTTTAGTCAATTTGAGAAAAATTAAAAAATCTGACTTAGTGATTTGTATTGTTCCTTTTACCATTTCCATCTTACCCGCTTTGTTGTTATCTAAAATTAGAAAATCCAAACTTTGGATCCACATTCAGGATTTCGAATTCGATTTGGCTTTAGATTCCGGAATCATAAAAAATAACACCTTTTTTTCGAAACTATTTAAGCATATTCTCTCGTTTTCCGAAAGACAATTGTTGAATTCAGCTACTATTGTTAGTAGTATTAGCTTTAGTATGTTGAATAAAATTAAAGAGAAATCGAAACATAAGGAGCCCTATTATTTTCCAAATTGGATATCGGCAGAAAAAATTAATCCTGAAAATCATATTTACCATACTCATATTGATACAGAAAAATTTACTTTTCTTTATTCAGGAAATATAGGCGAAAAACAAAATTGGCTATTGTGTGAACAACTATGTGAATTAATCAAAAAAACAGATTCTATTGAAATTGTTATTGTAGGCGATGGCGCATACAATGCTATATTAAAAAACCGTTTGTCTAAATATGATTTTGTAAAATTCTTTCCAACGGTTCCTTTCGATGAATTATCCGATTTGTTATGTTCTGCAAATGCGCACTTTTTATTTCAAAAACAAGATGTAGTAGACACTATTATGCCATCTAAAATATTAGGAATGATGGCAAGTGCCAAACCCTCAATAATTTCTGGGAATGCAAGCTCTGAAGTTTCAAAAATTATAAGTCAATCTGAAGGCGGTTTTTACTTTACTGAAAACAATGCCACCGAAATTTATAATTGTCTTTTAATGCTAAAAGAGAATGTAGATGGAAATCAAATGGGTAAAAAAGCTAGAAAATATATTATTAATACCTTTTCAGAAAAGGCTATTTTAAATGATTTTTATATTAAAGTTAAAGAAAACATAGGATGAAAATAATTACTGAAAAAATATATTTATTTCTAATCCCAATGCTTTTTACTTTTCCTTTGTTTAAAGAAAGTATTTCTTCGGCAATGATAATTTTATTAGTATTGAATACTATTTTATATCATTTTGCATATAAAATTATACCTAAAATAAAATTAGAGTTGTTTTTTCTAACTATACCTTTTTGGATTGTTTTAATTCATTCCTTAATTTTTGGTCAACTCATAAATAATCTGATTCCTATTCAACAGGCTCTTTTTTTTCTAATAATACCTTTGACGTTTTCGCAAATTCCTTTTCGGTTCTTTGACTCCAAAAGCATGAATTTGTACGTCTCTATCTTAAAAAATACTTCTTTAATTATTGGTTTATTTTATATTATAAGTTATTTCTATTATCATAGTTTTAAGGAATTATTTGTTGTTTTTCAAAACGTATCAAGTTTCAGAAATTACGTGTATAATGAATTAAAAGTTATTAAAATACACCCAACCTATTACACTGCAATTCTAATTTTATGCTGTACTCATTCTTTTGAATCAGTTATTAAAAAAAAGAAAAACTTTGAATTTATTTATATATTATTTTTCATATTAATCTCTTTTTTATTGTTAGCTAGATTAAATATTGTTTTTTTAATGATTGTGTTATTAGGAATGCAATTATTTAGGTCTCAATATTCACTAAGAAATAAAATCATACTAACTGGTTTTTTGAGCATTAGTATTACCTTATTAGTGGCTTTAACTCCAGGAATTAAATCAAGATTTGTGGAAATAATAAATAGTGAAAATAAACCTCCTCAAGGAGTTGCTTATGATTCAACAAATATTAGGAAAGCTATTTTTGACTGCTCTGTTTCATTATTAAAAACAGATTATGTTTATGGGGTTGGTTTTGATAATTTACAAAAACGGTTAAATACCTGTTATGAAGAAAATTATGATTCTGATTTTTATAAGAAAAATCAATATATGACCCACAATTATTTTTTCTATATGCTAATTTCAAGTGGTGTCATTGGATTTCTATTCTTTGGCTTTTATGTCTTTCAAATCATAAAAATAGGTTTTCGATTAAGGTATTTTATTTTTACTGTTTTTCTTGTAAATATATTTTTTGTTTGTTTAATTGAGGATTTTATTTACAGGCATTATGGTGTTTTATACTTTAATTTAATTTTGATTTGTTTTATTCAGTATTCAAAAAATGGTTATACTGATTCTCCTAAAGTCCAAAAAATCAATAAACTATAATTATAGTTGTTTTTAATTTATAAAACTTTCAATCAAAACTATTCAAGCCCTTCCATATCCTCCAACTCTTTTTGTGCTTCGTTTTTCGATTGAACTTTTTGAGTTTCAAATTTTTGGTCCACTTCCACCGCGTCGTCAATAAAAACTTCTTTACCAACAACAATTACTAGCGATAGAAGGGTAATTGCTAAAAGTATCTTTACCCATTTCGCTTGACTTTCCTCTGATTTTTTTATGGTTAAAAATCCAAACACAATACCTATCCCAATAGGAATAAGTGCTAAGGTGCCAAGTGGCAAAAAGGCAAAAACCACACTCAAAGTAGTGAAAAAAATGGTAATTCCTAAAAATAATTGTCTCATAACTAGTGGTATTAAATTCCTGATGCGTTTGATAGTTTAAGTTGTCCTGTGCCAACAGGAATGCTGAATTTGATTAAGGCTGGTATTTTTTTGGCATCGGCAGTGAGCCAAATGATGTTTTTATCTTTTCCTTTCAAAACCTGAGTTCTAGCCCCAATAGCAATTTTATAACATTCTTTAGTGCCTAAATTCCCAACCGAAATGGTTTCCTTTCCTATAAATTTGACCACAACCGGAATTTCTTTTTCGTCAAATACCAGTTGGAACGATTTGGTTTGTCCGATTTTAAAATTTTGAAAATCTACCATTCTCAATTTATAAATCAAGGAAACAATGTCTTGAGTTCCATTTGAAATACTAAAGGCATTGTTTTTTTCAGGGCTGTTTTTTCGCTTTGAAGTGCTTACCACCGTTTTACCATCGCTTTTGAAAATGTATTTTTCTGTTTTGGTAAAACCGCCTTCAAAAATGTTTCGTTTGTATAAACTGGGTTTCAATGTCGCTGGATCTACATACGATTCATATAAGTCTCTGATTTTAAAAAACGAATCCCATTTGCTAAATGTTTCAGCTTCACAACTTAAGTGAAGAAAGGTGTTTTTTGAGGTCTTCATTGTTTCAGTTTCCATGGTCACTTGAGCCAGTTGTGTCATCAAACCACTCATGTTATAAGAAGCTGCAAATACTAATTTTTCGCCTGGTTTAATTTGGGCAAAACCACTGGTAATCGACAAAGCGGCGCAAATTATATAAAAAGATTTCTTCATTGTTTTAAATATTAAATAATTACTAAACTCAAACTCTCTTCACCGCTTTTTATTTCAATTCCAAACGTTTTTTTAATCTTAGATTTATCCAAAACGCTATATTTAGGTCTTTGGGCTGGGGGTGGGATAACTTGATATATAATGGTTTGTAAATCTATAAATTTTGGGCTAAAAAGCAATGGTTTAAATATGGATATTAAAAAAATCACAAAAAACGCTCAAAAAAATTCTCCGAATGAATTACCGTAAAATCACTGTTCGGGTATTTATTGGAAAAAGTTTTAGGTAAATTGGTTTTGGTTTTTGCATTCCATTTTATTTCAACGGTTTTTAGTTGTCCGTTTTTTTCGATAATCAAATCTATTTCTTGTTGCTCATTGGTTCGCCAAAAATAAAATTTTTCAAACCTTTCGTTGTATTCACTATCTTTTATTATTTCGTTTATAATATAATTTTCAAATAAGCTGCCTTTGTCTTTTCGGGCTTCAAATGCCGAAAAATCATTAATAATTGCATTGCGAATTCCCAAATCGGTAAAATATACTTTTTTCCCTTTCTTAATTTCATTCCGTTGGTTGGTATGAAAAGAATTCAGTCTATAAATCACAAACGATTGCTCTAATAAATGAATATATTCTTCGACGGTTTCGCTTTTTAGTCCAATTAAATTTCCTAGTTCGTGATAGTTTACCTCGCTTCCTATTTTCCAAGCCAAAGCTTTGAGCAATTTCTGCATTTTTTCTGGTTTTCTGATTCCTTTGAGCATCAAAATATCTTTGTACAAATAACTGTCGGAGAGTAATCGTAATATTTTTTCCTCACTATTTTGAGTTGTGACTACTTCTGGGTAATATCCAAAAACCAATCGATGTGGCAACATTCTGATTTCTTCTAGCAAACCAATGCTGTTTTTCATTTCTACAAATGACAACGGATATAACTTGTGTTCAAATTTTCTCCCTGTTAGTGGTTCGTTTAGCTTGTTTCGCAATTCAAAAGCACTAGATCCAGTTGCAATTACCTGAATTTCTTGAATATGATCCGTTATGAGTTTGAGTTTACTTCCTATAGTATCGATTTTTTGAGCTTCATCAATCACCACAAATTTGTTATTCCCGAAAAAAGATTTTAACCTTGTGGCTGTTGCGTTTTCAAAAATCAAAGAAACATCTTGGTTTTCAGCGTCAAGCCATAAAACGTCTTCTTGGTTTTTAAGCATATTTTTGAGTAATGTACTCTTACCAACTTGCCGAGCACCAAGAATAACAATTGCTTTTTTCTGAAAAAACTCTTGTTCAATGTTTTTTATGATTGTTCTTTGAATCATTTTTTTAAACAAAAATACATGTTTTTTCCATTGTAACGGAAAAATTACAAGTTTTTTTCCTGTTATAACGGAAAAATTACAGTTTTTAAGCTTTCTTCCCAGCTTTTTATTTCAATTCCAAACGTTTTTTTAATCTTAGATTTATCCAAAACGCTATATTTAGGTCTTTGTGCTGGAGTGGGATAACTTGTGGTTGGAATAGGCTGTAAATCGATATTGATATGATTTATTTCGAGGATTTTTTGGGCAAAATCAAACCAACTACACTGGCCTTCGTTACTGAAATTGTAGACCCCAAAAGCCTCACCCCGACCCTCTCCAAAGGAGAGGGAGGAGAAGTGTATAATTTTTATTAAAATTTCGGCTAAATCGACAGCGTTAGTAGGTGTTCCTATTTGGTCGCTGACAATACTTAGTGATGTTCTTTCTTTTGCCAATCGGAGCATGGTTTTCATGAAATTATTGCCAAATTGCGAATAAACCCAAGATGTTCTGATAATAAAATAAGTGTCGAGAATTCCCTGAATGGCTTTCTCTCCGTCTAATTTGGTTTGTCCGTAAACCCCTTTTGGATTAGGGTAATCTTCTTCGGTGTACCCATTTGTCGAACTGAGCGAAGTCGAAGTGCCATCAAAGACAAAATCGGTAGAAACATGAAGTAAAGTTGCGCCAAAATCTCGACATATCTCAGCTAGATTCTTAGCTCCAATAACATTTACTGAATGTGCTTTTTCTGGTTCGCTTTCTGCTTTATCGACGGCGGTATATGCGGCGGCGTTAATACAATAATCTGGTTTTGATTGCGCAAAAACCAGTTCACAATTTTCTTTATTGGTAATATCTAAATCAGATGAAGAACATAAAACAAATTCAATATTTGGATAATTTCCTGCAATAAATTGAATCGATTGCCCTAATTGACCGCTAGCTCCTGTTACTAAAACTACCATGCTTTTTTTGCATTTCTTATTGTTGGCAATACCCGATCTTTTTCAGAAACTAGTAAATCCTGTTCCATAAATTGCCAATCTATATTTAGTTCTGGATCGTTATACAAAATTCCGCCTTCGGATTCTTTGTTATAAAAGTTATCACATTTATAAAAAAAAGTTGCCGTATCGCTCAACACTACAAATCCGTGAGCAAAACCCCTTGGAATAAATAGTTGGTTCTTTTTTTCGGCCGAAAGTACTATTGAAACTTTTTCGCCATAAGTGGAAGAACCAGGTCTAATATCGACGGCTATATCAAGTACCTCGCCTTGAGTAACACTAACTAGCTTAGCTTGAGCATGTTCTCCTGTTTGATAATGTAATCCCCTCAAGACTCCTTTTGAAGAAAAAGATTGATTGTCCTGAACAAAGTGAACGCTTTGTCCTATTCCTTTTTGAAAACTTCTTTCGTTGAAACTTTCCATAAAATAACCCCTTTCGTCATATATAATTTTGGGTTCTATAATAAAACAACCAAGTGCATTTGTTGGAATAAAATTCATTTTTTAAGTGTTTAAAAGACAAATATTAGGGGTGTATATTAAATTTAAATTAGACTGTGTGAATCAGAATCGTTTATTTTAATAAAGATATCGCCTGTTGTTTTTTATAAAAAGTCACAAAAAACCGAATAAAAACAAATATAAAGATGAAAAATAAAGGCAAAATAAACTTCAATTTTCCGTTAAGGCTTTTAGTGCTTTTAATGTTTAAAATGATGCTATTATCTTTTACTATTTTGTCTAAACTAACTAAGTCAATTCTGCGATTTCCTTGCTCTGAAACTAATTGATCTTTCGTTTTGATAACATCATTTAGCTGCGTATTTTCGTTGTAATATACCAATTTTTCACTTTTTTGAGAACCATTTACTGAATTTGAAAAACTACCCAAAACAGCATTAATTTGCGATATAATAGTGTCATTCTGAATCATCTTAATATTAATATTATTGACAACTTTCTTTTGAATTTCTTTATAAAATTCAGAATCGTTTAAATAATTTAATAAAGGCTGAACTACTTTTTTAGTACTGGTAGCTTTATTTGTAGTGAAAGAAATAATATGATAGGTATAATTTTTACTCGTTAGATTTTCCTTAATGATTTCTTTAATATCACCGTCCTCGGCCATTAATTTTATTAATTCGAAATTTTCAGGTTTATTTTCAATAAACCGATATACATCAAATATGGGTTGAATTTTTATGCTTACTAGCCTTTTTGGATCTTGTATGCCTATTACTTTTTTTAAAAAAACGGTGTCTCCCTCATTAATTTTAGATTGAATTAAATCAATTTTTGAATACAAATAATCTGTGCTTCCAAAGTTGGGCGTCACTATGATTTGATGATCATAAGTTTTTATCTTTTTATCTAAATACACCCCTATACCAAGTCCTAAAATCAATAATACAGAAGTTATAATTATATTTCTGATGAAAAACTGAATGCACTTAAATAAAAATGTATTTATTTTTTGCACAAAGTTCTTCATACTTTGTGAAATTTGTCCCAAATCAATTTCTTGATTATCTGAATTATTTTGATTGTTTGTACTCATTCTATTATTATGTTTCAGTATTAATATAATTTCTCTCTAAATATATTTTGTTTTCTTGTGACAAAAGTACTGTTTTTATACTTTGATTAGTACATCAACTATTTTTCTATCATTACTCAATCTCGGAATTTTATTTTGTCCTCCCAATTTCCCTATAGATTTCATATAATCTTGAAACCCATTTTTAATCACTTTGGTAATGACCACTTTTCGCAATACATGACCCACAATCAAATCATCATAATAGATATTTTGTTTTCGCATCGCGTTGTCTAATGCTTCAGCAAAAGTATCAAAGTTTTCAGGTTCATTTTCAAATTCAATAAACCATTCGTGATATGGCAATCCTTCGTTTGGTGTAATTTGTGGTGCAACCGTAAATTCGTTTATTTTAACATCAGTATTAACCATTGCTTCACTCAAAGCTTGTTCAACTTCAAAGCCAATTACGTGTTCGCCAAATGCGGATATATAATGTTTAATTCTACCCGACACAATCACTCGATACGGTTTCAAACAGGTAAACTGAACGGTATCGCCAATATTGTATCCCCAAAGTCCGGCATTGGTAGAAATAATCAACACATAATTAACTCCCAATTCGACTTCGCCAATAGTATGTCTTTTGGGGTTATCGGTGTAAAAATCGTCACTTTTGATAAATTCATAAAAAATTCCCGAATTTAGCAATAGCAACATTCCTTTCTCTTTTTGTGAGTCTTGATACGCAAAAAACCCTTCAGAAGCTGGAAATAATTCGATACTGTCGACTTTCCTGCCTATTAGGTTTTCAAATTTTGCACGATACGGTTCGTAATTAACGCCTCCATAAATGAACAAATTGAAGTTTTTGAAAATTTCTCCTACTGACTTTCCTCCTTTTTGGCTCAATTTTTCAAAATACATTTGTACCCATGACGGAATTCCGGAAATCACGGTCATGTTTTGGTCAATGGTTTCTTCGACTATTGCATTGACCTTGGTTTCCCAATCCTCGATACAATTCGTTTCCCAAGAGGGCATGCGGTTTTTTTGTAAATACTTAGGCACAAAATGAGCTGCTATTCCAGATAATCGTCCTAGTTTTACGCCATTTTTCTCTTCTAAAATGGGGCTTCCTTGTAGAAAAATCATTTTACCATCGACAAAATCTGCATTTCCTGTTTTGTGAATATAATGTAAAATAGCGTTTCGTGCCGCCTCAATATGATACGGCATGGACTCGCGGGTAAGCGGAATATACTTTGCCCCCGATGTGGTTCCCGAAGTTTTAGCAAAATAGAGGGGTTTTCCTTTCCAGAGAATGTTTTCTTCTCCTTTTACCACTTTATCAATGTAAGGTTTTAAGGCTTCGTAATCGCGGACAGGAACATTTCTGGCAAAATCTTCTGTCGTTTTTATTTGGTCAAAATGGTGGTCAATGCCAAATTGAGTGTTTTTTGCCTGACACATTAAATCCAAAAAAACTTTTTGTTGAGTTGATACTGGATTTATTGCCCAAGCTTGGGTTTTACTGTATATTTTTTTTGCAAATAGTTTTGCAAGTGTTGATTTTATTGACATTTATATTTCTTTTAATTTCTCCTCCTTGGGGAGGCTAGGGGTGACTTTTCCTCTTTTGCCACTTGTTCTCTTAATTCTAATTCTTCTTTCGAGGCAGACAAATCCTTTTGAGAAGGAGCTGCATCAACGGTTGCCAAAATAGAATCTTTATTAAATTTTGCGTATTCTAATTCTCCCGTCAACACTTTTTGAATGGATTGAATATAGGCTTCATTCTTTTTTAAAGCTGTTGACAAAGAATCTGATTTTAAGGCTAGTTCCATAGCATCTCTTTTTAATTTTGATGAAGAATAGCCCGGAATAAACTCACGTAAAGGGGTAAAAGCAATGATTACGGTAGTCAACGAAATCAATAAAATAGCACTTAGCGAGACTATGACAAATACATTCATCAAATTTAATTTGAAGGAAAAAATTTCTTCAAAAGTATCCTCGTTTAAAATAACGAGGCGGTTTTTTGTAAATAATTTACTTTTAAGTTCTTTTCTTTTAAGCCTCTTTTCAGACATATTGGGAGTTTATGTGACAAATATAAGAATTAAAGCAATTGTCCCTAATTTTATTGATGGCTAAAGAACAACACCCTATTTTAAGAAAATTTTAAGCTTTTTGAATCTAAATAATTAAGGTAATTTTAGTCTATGTTCAGTATTTCTATATACCTTTGCTCATCGATTTATTACAAATTTGCTTCGGCAATAAATTATTTTAATCATGGGAAATTTTGGGGTAACAGAAATATTGGTTATTTTGGCAATTGTTTTATTGCTTTTTGGAGGTAAAAAAATTCCAGAATTGATGAAAGGTTTGGGTAGTGGTGTTAAAGAATTTAAAAATGCGGCTAAAGACGATCAACCTGCCAATAAAAAAGAAGACGAAACGAAAGAATAAATTTCTTTAAATTTCAACATTAAAAATTCCATATTCCAATTCAACCATTGGGATTTGGAATTTTGTTTTTGTAATTATTATTCCAATTTCACAACTTCTTCGATTATTTTTTTCTTGCAGATTTCCCAATTGAAATTAAAGAACATTTGAGGTTGTTGTTGGGTATCTGCGTCTTCAAAATAGGTTAAATTTTTTTGAACCATCCAAACCGAACCGTTGAAAGTGTTACAGCATCAAGACTTCGTATGTTTAAGGAAACTTGTTTAATACTCTCTAGGCCGTAAAGTTCTTTTAACAATTTCCAGTCTTTGATAAATCCATATTCTAAAACTTTATGAATAAGATGTGACTTGTGCTTTTCAAAATCAAATCCATTCAAATCCACATCCCAAAAAAGGTGTTTAGTAAAGTCGTTTATAGTTATTTCTTTATTCATAAAACAAAGGTAATTATTTTTAAATTCCAAGTCTTAAAATTTTAAGTACACTAATTTGAATAAATTTCGAAAATATCGTTTTCAACTGAATTAATAAATTCGATTATTTTGTCTTTATTTTCTAGGATTAAATCAACTGTTTTTTTAGTGTCCAAATTATAGGTTTTCAGATAAATCAACTTAGGTGGAGCTTTTCTTAAAAGTACAATTTTCTCAAAATCATCGTCTTTACTTATAATTGTAAATCCATTTTTCTTGGCAAAATTCCAAATAGAAATATCATTTGCTGGTTGAATGATTTTTAATTCTGATGCGTGAACAACTTCTTCAAAAAATGACGTAAGTTTTTTTATCATTCGCCAAGATAAATTTTCGTCTAATAATAGCTTCACGATGCAAAAGCAATTTTAGTGATACTGTCCCGATAAGCTGCAAATGAAAGTGTTGCAATGATTTTTTCTTTATTCAAAACTGGAAAATCTTCCATAATTTCTTCCACTGACATTCCTGCTGCTAAATAAGATAACACATCCGAAACTGTAATTCTCGTGCCCGAAACACAAGGTTTTCCACTTCTAATTTCTGGATTTATACTGATGAATTTTTGCCAATTTTCCATAATTGATTTGTTTAATATTCCAAATTTAATCAAAAATTTTGATTCTTTGCTAAATCACCATCGTCAGCTGAATTCTTTTTCGATCTTCATCGACTTCGGTTACTTTTACGGTAACATGTTGATGTAATTTGACCACTTCGTTCACATCGCTCACAAAACCCGCTTTGAGTTGAGAAATATGAACTAGTCCGCTTTCTTTGATACCCAAATCAACAAAACAACCAAAATTGGTAATATTATTGACAATTCCGTTCAAAATCATTCCAGTTCTCAAATCTTTTATGGTTTTTACATTCGGGTCAAATTCAAAAATTTTGGCGGCTTTTCTGGGATCTAACCCTGGTTTTTCAAGTTCTTTTAAAATGTCTTTCACTCCCAATATTCCAATTTCTGGGGTAACATAATTTTCAGCTTTTATTTGAACTATTTTGTCCCTGTTTCTAATTAAATCCACCACAGAAATTTTTAAATCCTTTGCCATTTTTTCAACAACAGGGTATGCTTCAGGATGCACCGCTGAATTATCCAACGGATTTTTGGCGTTCGAAATTCGAATAAAAGCTACGCCTTGCTGGTAGGCTTTTTCGCCCAATCGAGGCACTTTTTTGAGTTGTTTTCTATCTTCAAAAGGGCCGTTTTCAGAGCGATATTGCACGATATTTTCGGCGAGCTTCTCTCCTATTCCGCTCACATAACTTAACAAATGTTTACTCGCCGTATTGATATTGATTCCTACCGAATTCACACAACGAATTACGGTTGCATCTAACTCTTCTTTCAATTTAGCTTGGTCAACATCATGTTGGTATTGCCCCACTCCTATTGCTTTTGGGTCAATTTTTACCAATTCTGCCAATGGATCAGACAGTCTCCTACCGATAGAAACCGAAACACGAACCGTTACATCAAAATTAGGAAATTCTTCTCTCGCAATCTTTGAAGCAGAATAAACAGATGCACCAGCTTCTGACACAATAAAAACCTGAACAGGTCGGTCAAAAGCTATTTTCTTGATAAAAAATTCGGTTTCTCTCGAAGCGGTTCCGTTTCCTATGGAAATAGCGTCAATTTGATAGGCATTGACCATTGATTTTATCTTTTTCATTGCCATCGCTTCCTGATTTTGTGGTGCATGAGGATAAATAGTTTCATTGTACAACAAGTCGCCTTTCTCGTCCAGACAAACTACTTTACAACCCGAACGAAATCCTGGATCTATCGCTAGAATTCTTTTCTCGCCCAAAGGAGGCGCCAATAGTAATTGTCCTAAATTTTTAGCAAAAACCTGAATTGAATTAGCGTCTGCCTTAGCTTTAGCCTCTTGTAAAGCCTCGTTTGAAATGGCAGGATTTAGCAATCTCTTATATGAATCTTCAATGGCTAATTGCAAATGGGGAACGTCCTGATGGCTATCGATATTTCTTTTTTTGATGACCAATTCCTCCATTATTTCAATTAATTCCTCATTTTCGACTTCAATTTTCATTTTCACAAAACCTTCATTTTCGGCTCGAAGCATCGCTAATAATCTATGTGATGGTATTTTTGTTAACGATTCGGACCAATCGAAATACTGATGGTATTTTTGAGCGTCTTGATTGTCTTTCTTAGTTTTTATTACCTTGGTTGTGATGGTTGCTTTTCGTTGAAAAAGTCTTCGCAACTGTTTTCGAACATAACTGTTTTCGCTTATCCATTCGGCAATTATATCTCTGGCTCCTTGCAAAGCTTGGCCTTCATTGATTACTTTGTCGTTTAAATATTTCGATGCGATAAAATCAATAGCATCGTTATTTTGTGCCATAATTATTTTGGCCAAAGGTTCTAATCCGTTTTCACGAGCGACGTCGGCTCGGGTTTTTTTCTTCTTTTTGAAGGGCAAATAAAAATCTTCTAGTTCATGTAAATCAAAACTTTGTTGGATTTTTTGGGCTAATTCTGGTGTAAGTGCCTTTTGTTCTTCAATCGATTTTAAAATAGCTTCTTTTCGCTTTACAATAACTTCATACTCTTTTTGAAGTTTGGCAATTTGTTCGATTTGAACATCGTCTAAATTCCCTGTTTGATCTTTTCGATATCGAGAAATAAACGGAATAGTACAATCTTCTTGTAATAATTGCACTGTGTTTTTAATGTTTATCGCGGCGGTTTGAACCGTTTTGGAGATGAATTGTAGGTTGGTCATTTGGTTAATATAGATATTAAAAATAGTATTAATGCTTTTCTAAAAAACACAAAAATAGCTCCTGTAAGTAAAAATAATGGTAGCTTAATACATTTATTTTAATTTTTATATCTCAAATTGTATACATTTACTGAATTTTAATCTATAATTTTCCTTTTTACTGAAAACTTTTCAACTAATATTATAAAAATAACCTACTAAATATTAATTTTTAAACATTATCATTATGAAAAAATTGTTTTTTATTGCTGTTCTTTTCTCAAGTGTGTTCTTATCTTCTTGTAGTAAAGATTTATTAGATATTTCTTTTAATACAACAATTACTGAAGATTATGCTATAAATGTACCAGGAGGAACTATTCCTTTAAATCAGTCTATCCCATTAAGTATAGATAATGCTGACACAAGTAAATACTTAGACAAATTAAAAAGTGTTGAAATTAAAAAAATGACCTATAAAATAATAGATTTTACGGGCGATGCCGAAGGCAAAATCACACTCAATTTAATGGCAAATGGAGTACTTCTAAATACAATTACTGATATTACCGTAAAAGATGCAGCTGATGCCGCAACTGTTTTTGTAGTAACCAATAAAACTGCTTTAGCGAATGCTGCCAATTCGTTATTACAAAACAAAACGATTACTCTAGAAACTACAGGTCAATCTGTATCAACAAACCCAATGTCTTTCAAATTTCTTATAACTTTAGATTTAGCCGTTGTGGCTAATCCGCTGTAAGGTTTGTAATTGAAAAATAATTTATTTGAAAACGCAACTAAATTTAGTTGCGTTTTTTATGAGTTAGCATGGTTTTTTACTCTATAAAATCCAAATAATTCCCTTTGAACAACTTCAAAACTAGCTTCGGGATACGCTTTTGCAAAAGCACCTGGGATTTTTGATTTTCGGTTTTCTTTCCATTTGAATTCGTAGCCACGCATAGTGCCGTTTTCTTCTTCTAACCAATCTAGTTCTTGTTGGTCGTAAGTGCGCCAAAAATAATTAGAAACTGTTTTTTGAGTATAATTTTGATGCTTTATTCGCTCCGATGCAAGATAATTTTCCCATAATGCGCCCACATCGGTTCTAATATCTAACCTACTAAAATTGGCAATTATTCCATTACGAATACCGTTGTCATAAAAATACCAGCGATTGGATTTTGTGATTTCTTTTCGCAAATTTCTACTAAAACCAGGCACTTTATAGATTACAAAAACTTTAGAAAGCAAATCCAAATAACTTTCAACCGTGTTTTTAGAAATACCCAATTGTCTGGCTAATTCCTGCAACGATACCTCTTGACCTAGCTGAAAAGCAATTAATTTGAGCAAATCCAAAATTTTGTTGGATTGTTTAATACCTTCATAAACCAAAATATCTTTCAATAAATAGGAATTAATTATTTCTTTCAAATAATTGATTTTATCGTTCCAATCTGGATATTGTTCAAGTTCAGGATAACTTCCAAAAAGCAATCTTTCTTCTAATTTTTGCGTAGTTTCCTTAAAGTTTTCATATTTAGCAAATTCCATTTGGGCCAATGTAAACAAATATATCGTGTTTTTTCTTCCCACTAGTGGTTCACCCAATTTGTTGGATAAATCAAAAACCGATGATCCTGTGGCAATAATTTTTATACCATCAATTGAATCTACAATCAACTTTAAAATCAATCCAATGTCTGGAATATTTTGTGCTTCATCAATAACCAATAATTTAATGTTGGCTAAAAGTCGGCTGTAATTGCTGACCGATCGCTCTTTTAGTAAATCAGCATCTTGAATATCTTCGCCATTAAGGTGCAAATAATCTTCTTTTGGAATTGTGGAAAGATAATTTTTAATGAATGTCGTTTTGCCAACACGTCTTGCGCCCAGTAAAATCAATACTTTATTAGGTAAAACTTTTTTTAAAAATTGAATGTCTATTCCTCGTTCTAAAAAATTCATCTCCTAAAATTTTAAAATTTAGATACAAATATAATCAAAAAGGATTAATTCGGTCAATTAACTGACCGAATTAATGTAAATTCAGTCAGTTAATTGACTGAATTTACATTAATCCTGCACAATAAAATCTTTTGACTCTTCCTCTTTTTGAAATTCAGGTTGGATATTGATATGGTTGATATGGAATTTTTCTAATAAAACTTTTTCTATTTTGTCTAATAAAAGATTAAAATCACTAATTTTTATATCGTCTGAACAGTCCAAATGGGCTTCGAGGTGCAGTTCATGTTCGTTCAAATGCCACACATGAATGTGGTGTAACTTGCTGATTCCTGATATTTTATGCACTTCGGTTACAATTTCATTAATATCAATATGACTTGGTGTAAAAAGCATTAAAATTTTGGTTGAATCACCAAGCAAATCTAATCCAATAAAAATAAGATAAATCGCTATTGCAAAAGTAAGAAGACTATCAACCCAATAAATTTGATAATATTTCATTAAAATTCCACCTATCAAAACCGCAACAGACGCCATCATATCAGTAAATAAATGGATATAAGCCGATTTCATATTCAAATTATGATTGGCATCTTTTTTGAGCATTAATGCGGAAAATCCATTGACCAAAATTCCTAAAATAGACATCCAAATAACCAAATTAGACTGGATCACTTCAGGATGAAAAAAACGAATTGTTGCCTCAACGATTAAATATAGTGCTACTATAATCAACGTTAAAGCATTGATAAAAGCAGTTAGAATTTCGGCTCTTTTATAGCCAAAAGTTTGATTTAGCGAAGCTTTCTTTTTGGATAATTTGTGTGCTAAATAACTAAAAACAAGAGATAAAACATCTGAAAAATTATGCAGTGCATCTGAAATTAATGCTAAACTCCCAGATAAAATGCCGCCTATTATCTGTGCTACTGTAATGACAATATTTAAAACAATAGAAAACAGAAGATTTTTACCTTCTACTTGGTGATGATTATGGTTGTGATGCTGTCCCAATTATAATTTAACAACTAATTTTATCTACTCTTGTTTGGTGTCTACCGCCTTCAAATTCGGTATTTATAAAGGTATCTACCATTTCAACAGCTTGTTGTATCGATGTAAATCGCGCTGGAATACTTATGATATTAGCGTCATTATGTAATCGGGTTAAATAGGCGATTTCTTTAGTCCAACATAAACCAGCTCTTATTTTTTGATGTTTATTCACCGTCATAGCAATACCATTTCCTGAACCACAAATAACAATTCCAAAATCTGCTTTTCCTTCAGAAACATCGTTTGCTACTGCATGACCAAAATCTGGATAATCAACGCTATCTATAGTATCGGTACCATAATTAATTACTTGATGCCCTTTTGACTCTAAATATTGAACAATAGCTTTTTTATAATCTGGTCCTGCGTGATCGTTTCCTATAGCAATTTTCATAATTTTTTATTAAAATATGTTTCGCAAATTTACATAAACAATTGTCTATTTATTAGAAGTTTAAAATAATAATTTAATGTTGTATAAATTACTAGAATTGGATTAAAACTTTAATTTAAAGTAAATTTATTGTAATGTTAATAGTGTTTTATAAATAGTTGTAAATCAGTTACTATTAATTTAACATCTTTTGTTTATAAGTTGAGATAGAATATCAAAACTATTTCTTGTTTGTATGAAATAAAAACCTAATCCAAAATCAGTTTGAAATAAAAAAATTTAGTTAGGTTAATTTATAGAAAAGTTATTGTTAGAAAAAATAGTATTGTTAACAAAAAAAGAAAATAAACTTATCTACAAAACAAACTATTTTTTAATTATTAACAGTTGTTTATTATATTTTAAAATCAATTCAAAATAAGGGTTTTATATATAAATAACCTTGTTAATAAATCATTATAAAATCATTTAACTTATAAATTCAAACTTTTGAAATAAAGTTATTCTAACTATAAACACGCTATAATAACCATTAAAAAATTAATTTAAATTTCTTTTTCTTTTTGTTGTTTTTAATAGATGTTGACAACTTTTGAAATTCAAATTCAAAATTAATTTTTACAATTCAATAGAATCAAAAAGTTATTATTTATTTAAAACCTTGTACTTGATAGCTCACACTGAATAGTATTTTGTAATTTTAAACTTTTAATAAAAAAAGTATGAGTAAGAAAGGAATAAAAGCAGTAAAAAAAGAGAAAGATTTCTCGGATAAAATTATAAAAATATTAGCTCAGAATGCAAATAAAGCATTTAATTATAAGCAAATAGCAGTTATTTTAGATTTAGATGATACTAAAAGCAGGAATGAAATTATTAGAGATTTAAAAATTCTTGCTTCTTCCAAAAAAATAATAGAAACCGAACCTGGTAAATATTTAGTAAAAGCGATAAGTCAAGATTATTACGAAGGAAAAATAGACATGACAGGTCGAAAAACAGCTTATTTTGTTTGTCCTGAATTAGAAGAAGATGTTTTTATACCTACCAATAATTTAAATAGAGCTTTAGATAAAGATACTGTCAAAGTATATGTTTATAATCGTAGAAAAGGACGACGACCTGAGGGTGAAGTGATTGAAGTGGTAGAAAGAGCAAAAACAGATTTTGTAGGTGTTATTGCTATTCATCCTAATTTTGCTTTTGTTTCTACTGCCAATCCAAAAATGTATACTGATATTTTTATTCCTAAAGATAAAATTAGCGAAGCAGAAAATGGTGATGTTGTTTTAGTTCATATCGAAGATTGGCCCAAAAGAGCCGATAGTCCTTTTGGTTCTGTGATAAAAGTGCTTGGAAAACCAGGAGAACACGATACGGAAATTCACGCTATTTTAGCCGAATACGGTTTACCGGCAGAGTTTCCTGTAGATGTTGAAGTTTTCGCTCAAAAAATAGACACGTCAATTAGTGAGGAGGAAATTAAAAAACGTCGTGATATGCGCGATACTTTGACTTTTACAATAGATCCAAAAGATGCCAAAGATTTTGATGATGCTTTATCTTTCAAAAAATTAGACAATGGAAATTACGAAATAGGTGTTCATATTGCCGATGTTTCTCATTATCTTCAAGAAGGAACTATTCTAGATGACGAAGCTTATCAAAGAGCTACTTCTGTCTATTTGGTAGATAGAGTGGTGCCAATGTTACCCGAAGTTTTATCAAATTTTGCTTGTTCATTACGTCCTCAAGAAGAAAAATATACTTTTTCGGCTATTTTTGAAATTACCGAAAAAGCACAAGTGGTGAATCAATGGTTTGGAAGAACAGTAATTTTTTCGGATCAACGTTTTGCTTATGAAGAAGCACAATACATTATAGAGACGAAAGACAACACTATACCGGAAGAAATTTCGATTACTGGAACCTCTTATGTAGTTTCGGATGAAATTGTAGCAGCAACACTTAAAATGCAAGATCTAGCTAAAATTCTACGTAGAAATAGAATGAATGATGGTGCTATTTCTTTTGATAAAGTAGAAGTAAAATTTAACTTAGATGCTGAAGGAGAACCCGAAGGTGTTTATTTCAAAGTATCAAAAGATGCCAATCATTTAATTGAAGAATTTATGCTTTTGGCTAATAAAAAAGTAGCAGAATATATTGGAAAACAAAAGAAAACCTTCATTTATAGAATTCATGATGAACCTAATGAAGATAAATTAATTGCCATGCAAACCGTGATTGCAAAATTTGGCTATAAAATAGATTTTAGAAATAAAGGAGATATATCCAAATCATTAAATCAATTAATGGCGGATGTCAATGGTAAAAAAGAGCAAAATCTAATAGATACTTTAGCGATTAGAACAATGAGTAAAGCCAAATATTCGACGGATAATATTGGACATTATGGATTGGCTTTTGATTATTACAGTCATTTTACCTCACCAATTAGGCGTTATCCCGATGTTATGGTGCATCGATTATTGCAATTTTATCTCGATGGAGGAAAATCCGTCGATGAAGAAAAATACGAAGCAAAATGTTTGCATTCTTCTACTATGGAAGGATTGGCAACCAATGCTGAACGAGATTCTATCAAATACATGCAGGTAAAATACATGCAAAATCATAATAATCAAGAATTTTTAGGAGTAATTTCAGGAGTGACTGAATGGGGAATTTTTGTAGAAATTATAGAAAATAAATGCGAAGGAATGGTTAGAATTCGAGAAATAAAAGACGATTATTACACTTTCGACGAAAAACAATATGCTTTGGTAGGTGCAACTACAAAAGCATTATTGCAATTAGGAGATGAAATTTACGTTAAAGTTAAAAACGCCGATTTAGTCAAAAAACAATTGGATTTTAATTTTATTAGAAGAAAAGAATAACAGTGTTTTTTATTTTTAAAATTCACTATTTGCAATGTCTAGTTTACAAATAGTATTACTATTTGTAAAGTGGAGTTTACAAATAGTATTACTATTTGTAAAGTATAATATTTTTTTAATATATTTGTATTTTAAAAAATAAGATAAAATGTATTTTAAAAGAAAGATTTTCAATTCGTTAGAAAAACATTTGTCTGTAAAACAAGTTACTGTGCTAACTGGAATGCGGCGAACCGGAAAAACAACATTAGTAAAACAACTAATGGAAGTTTCGGATATTGAACACAAACTTTTTTTTGATTTAGAAAAATTAGATCATCGCGAACTTTTTAGTCACAAAAACTATGATATAACAATAAAAGAACTCGAAAAAGAAGGTGTTGATTTCTCAAAAAAAGTAATGATTTGTATTGATGAAATTCAATTATTACCAAATATTCCTAGCGTCATTAAATATTTGTATGATCATTACAATATTAAATTTATTGTAACGGGTTCTAGTTCGTATTATATCAAGAATAAGTTTCAAGAATCTATGGCAGGTAGAAAAAAAATTTTTGAAATTTATCCTTTAGATTTTGGAGAATATTTAAGTTTTAATAAAATTAAATATAAGCCGTTATCAAATTTAGAAGATATAGAAAATAGTTATCATACGGCTATTTCATTACAATTTGAGTATGAAAATTATTGTACTTTTGGTGGATTTCCAGAAGTGGTTTTAACTAAGTCAATTTCAGAAAAGAAAGATTTACTACAAGATATTTTAAGTTCTTATATCAATATTGATTTAATTCAAATTGCTGATATAAAAAAAATACCAGAATTACGTAATATAATCAAACTTTTAGCAGCAAGAATTGGCTCAAAATTAGATATTTCTAAAATTGCAAATGCAGTTAATTTGTCTCGTCAAACGGTTGATAATTATATTTATTTATTAGAAAACACTTATTTTATAAAAACGATTCCAGTGTATTCATTAAACGCTGATAGAGAAATTGTTAAGGCTCGAAAAGTTTATTTTTTAGATACCGGAATTGCCTCTCAATTTGCCGAATTAAGCAGTGGTTCTAGGCTAGAAAACACTGTTTTTAATCAGTTGCATCATTTTGGAGAACTGAGTTATTATCAACTCAAAACAGGTCAAGAAATTGATTTTATAATAGATAAAAAAGTTGCTTTTGAAGTCAAAGAAACAGCACAGGAAATAGATTATAAGAAACTAATGAATTTGGCTAAAAAAATCAATATCGAAAAAGGTTTTGTATTGGGTAAAAATAATGCAAACTTTGAATCGTTTGTATGGGCCGGAATGATTAGGTAGTTTTTAATACCTATGGCTATATTGTTATAAGTTTGGCATAATTTAAAAACAATTAAAATGTAATTTATAATTTAGATGATAAACGATATTTTATCCGGGATTCCTTGGGGAATTTTTTTAAGTTTTATGATAGGCCCTGTTTTTTTTATATTACTAGAAACTAGTATTGTAAAAGGATTTAGAGCCGCATTTGTTTTTGATTTAGGGGTAGTAACGGCTGATATAGTATTTATAACGATTGCTTATTTGGGCAGTTACAGACTAATACAAAACCTAAAAGACAAACCATCGCTTTTTATATTTGGAGGAATATTGATGTTAGTTTATGGCATCATTTCTTTTGTGAATCTTAAAAAAGAAAAGAAAGTAAATACCGATGCTATTGATGATGAAATCATAAAAACAAATTACAGAAGCTTATACCTTAAAGGATTTTTTTTAAACATTATCAACATTGGTGTTCTTGGTTTTTGGATGGCAATTATCCTTTCTACAGGACCGAAACTAGATATGGAAACACCAAGAATGATCACTTTTTTGACCACCGTAATTGTGTCGTATTTACTAATAGATAGCATTAAAATAGTCTTGGCAAAACAACTAAAATCAAAAATGACACCAACCAATATTCTTAAAATCAAGAAGATTATCAGTATCGTTTTGATGTTATTTGGCATTGTTTTGATGACGCAAGGCTGGTTTCCAGAAGAGAAAGAAAAATTGAAAGATGTGTTGGAAAAGATGGATAAAAATTAGAAATGTATGAACTTGCGTATATTAATGAGTTACCTGCAAGGCAAAAGAACAAGACAAAAATGAAGAAACTGACGACAATACTATTGACTCTTACTTTTGCATTTACTGCATCAGGACAATCGTATGAACCAAATATTTTAATTTTGACACCAAACGAGTTCGAGTATGAAAAGTCCTTTGAAAAGGATATAAATTCAAAAAACGCAGAACTATCGAAAAACTCTAAAACTTCAAAAGAATCAGATATTGTAAAATCTGATGAGTTCCAACAGCTTTCAGAAAACATTCAAAAAATAGCGCTTTCAGAAAACAAGTTTACAGAGAAATTAGATTTTTCAAAAAAAGCAAGTTGGATTTCAGAGCAATATTTGTCTAACCGTTTTTACGAACGCTTCAAAAACTTATTAATTCTACTTTCAGACAAAAAATCTAATGGGAATTTGCAAGATTTGAAGGGAATAGCAGAAACAGAAAAAATGCAGTATGTTCTGAATTTTCCAAGAATAGTACTTTTCAAAAAAGATGGAATTAAATTCGCTAAAATATTGGTTCAGTTATTTGACAACACAACTCAATCCTTTCTTATAGATTCTGAATACGAAGGAGATTGGCGAAATCAAGGATTTGAATTTGGCTGTAAAGACAAATCAATTGATTGCACAATAAGTAATGCGCTATCAAAAGCACTTGGAGATGTTATTTTCCAAATAGCTGCAAATAATTCGACAATTAAGAGAGCGCGAGAACTTTCTCAATTTAGATTTGATGAGCTTTTGAAGAATTATTTTTCGAAACCAAATAACAAAGACTTTTTAAAACCTGTAATCCCACAACCTGACAGCAATATTTTATTAGCCAACCAATTTCAAATCATTGTTGACCCTGCTAAAACAAAGTTTGTTGCCTTTTTCATAGAACAAATTTCCGCACAGGACTTTAAAACTATGAAAGATAGTAACAGGGATAAAAATGTAAATATTATTTCCAGTAAGGACATTAAGGAGGAAGGATTTTTAGACGACGTTCCTCAAACATACGCATATATTGTTATGGGTATTAAGTTCAATGATAAATGGTATTATGAAAAATTTAACGTAACGTACTTTGAAGCAAAAAACCTTGAAGAAGGAAAACAAAAATATTTCTGCAATTTAGTTAAATGGAACTTCTTCAAAGAGAATTCAACAGATTTTAATCCTGAATTTTGGGAAACCAGTCTTTTCAAAAAGATAGAAGACCTAAAACAAAACCCTGATTGGGACAAATACGGTAAAAGAATGTGGAAAACTCAAGAATCAAACAACAGACCTTACATTGGATATTATGAGATAGTTGCAAATGGATTAAAAGAGAAGAAAAAAGAAGAAAATGAAAACTTTGAACAAATAATATCTGAAACAATTTTTATCCCATTTTATGAAAAAAGTATAACTCAAAATCCTACGGAGTTTTCTAAATATTCAATGATGTATAAAAAACTAACATTTATTTACCCTGAAGAAAGAAATGTTATTTTAAATCCTGTTATGATTACGGATGGAAAAGACCAAAATACTTTGAGATACTTTTTAACCTTTAAAGATGAAAAAAGTATCTATGAATGGACTTATTTAACATCACATATACTACCCAAAAAGGCTTGGCATTATGGTAGTGAAATAGTTGAACAGTTAAAAACCATTACTGAATGGAATTTTGGATTAAACACCCTTGATGACAAAGAATTTTGGGAGAAATATGTTTTATTAAAGACAGGAAACAGTTATAAATACCTTACCAGAATACAATGAAACTGATAGTTAGCCCGCTGCGCAAAGTCTCAGACTTTGTGCCCACAACATTGAGCAAGGCGTTTCTAAAAACGCACAAAAAAACCCTCAAGTTTCCTTGAAGGTCTCAGTCGCATCTCCCGAAAGCTTTCGGGACGGATTCGAGCCATAACTTTATCTAATTTTTTCTGATTGCTTCGTTCCTCGCAATGACAAACATAAAAAAACCACGCCAAAAGCGTGGTTAATTTAGAGGCATCGTCCGGATTCGAACCGGAGTAGGAGCTTTTGCAGAGCCCAGCCTAGCCGCTCGGCCACGACGCCAATTATTTATTGGTGTGCAAATATAAGTAAAAGTTTAAAAGTTTAAAGTTTAAAGTTTAAAAAGTTTTGTTTACTGAATTCCCAAATATGCCATCTGCTATTTGCAACCTGAAATCTTAATTCCTGTATTCCTCCATTTCTATGGTAACAGCTTCAACATCACCACCAATAGGAGGGTTTAGTTTTGAAACCCCCAATTTTATAGAAGAAATTGATGGCACATCTTTAAAGATTCTATCGATAATGCGTTGTGACACATGCTCTAATAAATTAGATCGAATAGCCATTTCCTCGACAACAATTTGATTTAAAAGCACATAATCTGCAGTATCTTTTAAATCATCTGAAACAGCCGATTTTTTCAAATCAGTTTTTACTTCCAAATCAACTCTGTAATCAGATCCTATTTTACTTTCTTCGATTAAACAGCCGTGGTAAGAGAATGTTCGGATGTTTTTTAGTTTTATAATGCCCATTTTATAGTTTTAATCTTGTGTGATTCGGATCTTGATGATTGGATGTTACGGCTTGTATGGAAACTATTTTATAGTTTTCATCAACTGTAAAATGAATAGTATAGGGGAATTTTTTTAAAGGTAAAGTGCGAACAATATTGTATTTTTCCTCAAAAAAAGGAAATGTTTTTAATGTTAAAGCATAGTTTTTAAACTCTTTATAAAATAATTTACCCAAGCCTTTCGTATTGATTCATAATAAAAGGCAGTTTCGTTTACTTCTTGTTTTGCTCTAGGAAGAATTATTGTTTTATAATTTTCTTCTAAAGCCATTTTTTATCTAATTCTTTTAAAGCATCTTCTAAAAGAATATAATCTTCTGGTTTAGCGTTTTTCATCCGTTCTAAAACCATTTCTTGTTGCCATAGCGGAACTTCATTCGATACGTTCTCATTAATAGAAACGTCTGGAATATGTTTGAAAAAACTAATAAAAGTATCGTAAAAATCCTCAGGAATTGTAACTGTTAATTGTCTCATAACGTTTAATATTTATACAAAAATAAGAATAAATTTAATTGAAAGTCTATTATCTCCAAGTCTATTATCTGCATCTATTTTTTTACATTTGCAACTCAAACAAAAAATTATGTCAACCGAAGAGAAATCACTTCATTTTATAGAACAAATTATAGAAGACAGCTTAGAGAGTGGTTTTCATCAAGATAAATTGCGTTTCCGTTTTCCGCCAGAACCTAATGGCTATTTACACATTGGTCATGCCAAATCGATATGTTTGAACTTTGGTTTAGGATTAAAATACAACGCTCCAGTAAATTTAAGATTTGACGATACCAATCCTGCCAAAGAAGAGCAGGAATATGTAGACGCTATCAAAGAAGATTTGCAATGGTTGGGTTTCAACTGGGCCGAAGAACGCTATGCTTCTGATTATTTTCAGAAGTTGTACGATTGGGCTATTATTATGATTAAAAAGGGAAAAGCTTATGTAGACAGTCAATCTTCTGAAGAAATGGCAGCTCAAAAAGGCACTCCAACCCAACCAGGAGTTGATGGACCCTATAGAAATCGTTCTATTGAAGAAAATTTAACTTTGTTTGAAGGAATGAAAAACGGTGATTTTCCAGAAGGGAGTCACGTTTTGAGAGCTAAAATTGATATGGCTTCGACCAATATGTTGATGCGTGATCCGTTGATGTATAGGGTGTTGCACCGCCATCATCATAGAACAGGCAATGATTGGAAAATTTATCCGATGTATGATTTTGCTCATGGCGAAAGCGATTATATCGAGCAAATTTCGCATTCTATTTGCACCTTAGAATTTGTGATGCACAGAGAATTATACAATTGGTTTTTAGATCAAATTTATGATGATACAAAAGTAAAGCCTCACCAATATGAATTTGCGCGTTTGAACTTGAATTATACCGTAATGAGCAAACGAAAATTGCTTCAATTGGTTCAAGATACTGTTGTAAATGGTTGGGACGATCCTAGAATGCCAACCATTTCTGGCTTACGCCGAAGAGGATATACCGCTAATTCGATTCGGAAATTTTGTGATACTATAGGTGTTGCTAAGAGAGAAAATATAATTGATGTTTCGCTTTTAGAATTTTGTTTGCGTGAAGATTTGAATAAATCTGCACCAAGAGTAATGGCAGTTTTAGACCCAGTAAAAGTGGTTATTACCAATTATCCTTCAGATTCCGAAGTAGAACTTTTAGACGCAGAAAATAATCAAGAAGATGAAACAGCAGGCTTTAGAAAAGTACCTTTTTCTAGAGAAATTTATATCGAGAGAGACGATTTTCTGGAAGAGGCTCCAGCTAAATTTTTCCGTTTATCGATAGGAAATGAAGTGCGTTTAAAAAATGCCTATATTATTAAAGGCGAAAGTGTTACAAAAGATGAATCTGGAAACATCACCGAAATTCAAGTCACTTACGACACCGATTCTTTGAGCGGAAGTGGGAGTGAAGCCAGTCAGCGCAAAGTGGCAGGAACCCTGCATTGGGTTTCTATTCAACACGCTATCGAAGCCGAAGTTCGATTGTATGACCGTCTTTTTAATGACGAAGCACCCGATAGTCACAAAGAGAAAAACTTCTTAGAATTTATCAATCCAAATTCATTGCAAACCGTAAAAGGATTTGTAGAACCAAGTCTTTCTGTAGCAAAATTAGGAGATAAATTTCAGTTTCAGCGCTTGGGTTATTTCAATGTGGATAAAGATTCGACGGTTTCTAAATTAGTGTTTAATAAAACTGTTGGGCTCAAAGATGCTTGGGAAGAAAAGGGAAAAAAAGAAGAAAACAGCATTAATAATGGGTTGAAAGAAATCAATAAATATTTTAAAGTAGATACCAGAGAAGAACGTATTGTAATCAGAAAAGCAATAGGCGAAACCTTGTCGGTAATTTCGAATTATAGTTTGTTGCAAAACGCTTTCAAAAAGAATATTAATAACAATAAAACCTCATTATTGTTTGCTCAATTTATTTTGAAATATTCCAACTTAAAATCTTCTGATTTTGACCAAGAACTCCTTTCGAAATTGTATTTGATGTCTTTGCGAAGTGAATCGAGTTTTGTTCGTTCGAGAGCACTTTTAAATTTACTTAATTTAGAATACGATTTAAATTTTGTAAAATCATTTAAAGAAGAGGTTTTGAAATTAAAATCCAATCCTTCAAAAAGTACCACCGAAAGAGAAACAGAATTTATCGAGCAAGTTTTAAATAAAGAATAACTATCAAAAGCGTTTTTATAAGCGCTATTTCTTATCATTTGTTTTTATGATGGTTTTTCACATTCACATAAGATTTATCAATCAAAAATAACCGTCACAGATTGACTTTAAGACAAATTAAAATGTTTTTAGATCTAGTTTGTGTAAAATCGAAAAACAGCTTTTAAATCTTTTTATTTGAGTTTTTGAGCAGAAATTAGTTTCAATTTAAAAAATTGTTTACGGTTTATAGTTTATGCTAAACTGTAATTAATTATATTTGTTTACTGTTTACCGTTTACAGTAAACTATAAATAATAATTTTATGAGTTTTAAAAATAAAATACAATTTCTTTTTGAAGATAAAAAAGAATGGAGCGTTATTGAAATCGTTTCGGAATTGAATGTCTCTAAACAATATGTTCATAGGGTTTTAAATCAATTAGTAGAAAACAACGAAATTGAAAAAATTGGGCTTCCTCCAAAAACAATTTATCGAAAAAAAGAAGTTCAAATTCTTCCGAACATTCCAAAAGTAATTATCTCTAAAGATAAAGAATTATTTTTAAACGAAAATTTTATTCTAATTACCGAAGTGGGTCAGTTGCTTGATGGCATAGCTGCTTTTGAAAATTGGTGTCAAAAGCGAAAACTGCCTTTAGAAAAAACCATTGATGAGTTTATTTTAACCAAAGACAAATACAATCAATATGTTAATCAAAACGGATTAATTTCTGGATTAGAAAAGCTAAAAACCACAAAAGGATACGATACAATCTTTTTGGACGAAGTGCTCTATCTCGATTTTTATGCCATAGAACGATTCGGCAAGACTAGATTGGGAACCATTCTACATTATGCTAAACAAGGACAAAATAAAATGTTAATGAAGTTGTTGATCGATGAAATTAAAGAAAAAATAGATACAATAACCTCGGTTTATAAAATTGATGCCATTGCTTATGTTCCGCCAACCATAAAGCGAGAAACTCAATTAATGAAAGTTTTAGCAAACGGTTTGAAAATTAATTTGCCAAGCATCGAAATTCTTAAAATAGGTGGAATTATTCCTGTTCCACAAAAATCGTTGAACAAAATCGAAGAACGGATTAACAATGCCGAAAACACGTTTGTTGTAAAAAGTAAAGTTTCCTATAATACGCTATTACTTATTGACGATGCAGTAGGTTCTGGATCAACGTTAAATCAAATTGCAGGAAAAATAAAAAACAAAAAATTAGCGACTACAGTAATTGGGCTAGCAGTTGTTGGTAGCTTTAAGGGTTTTGATGTCATAACCGATGTGTAAAATCTAAGTGTTATTAATCAAAAACCACCTTTTAAATACATTAAAGACGAATATCGTTAAAATCAGTTATAATTTTTCTCTAGTTTTGAATTACTTTAACTACATATTAACATCGCGATTTTCATAAATGTTGTAACTTTAAAAAAGTATTAATTTAATTCTAAAAACGATGTCAAATAACACAGGAAATTCAGCATTAGCACTTTTGGTAGGTGCAGCGATTGGAGTAGGAGTAGGAATTTTATTTGCTCCAGATAAAGGATCCAAAACCAGAGAAAAAATTAAAGATGGTTTTGATGATGCTAAAGATAATTTAAAACATAAATTTGAGGACGTGACGCACCAATTGAGAAATAAATTTTCGGGTTCAAAACACGATTTAGAACAAACCTATGAAGATTTGGTTTCAAATATGAGTCACAAAACCGAAGACGTTATTTCTTTTTTAGAAACCAAGTTGGCTGATTTGAAAGAAAAAAATGCTAAACTTCAAAAAAAGCAAATGACAAATCACGAAAATTGAATTTCTTAAATAACTATTTATGGCTTTTGACGAACTGAACGAACATACCGAAGACATTCAAAAACAAACGCAAGCTTATTTTAAAAACAGCGTAGCTTATTATAAATTATGGGGTTTTAAAGTGGCGATGAAATCGACCACAATGATTTTGAAATTTACATTAATTGCAATAGCATTGATGATGGTTTTGTTCTTTTGTTCGGTAGCAGGAGCTATGGCAATCGGGAAATCTTTGGATAGTTATACCTTGGGATTTTTGATTGTTGGCGGAATTTATTTGGTTATTTCAGGGCTTTTATTTTTAATTAAAGACAAAGTGGTTGAAGGACCAATTTTAGAGAAATTTTCAGAAATATTTTTTAACGACTAACACATGGAAACCAAAAAATATTCCTCTTACTCCCAAATAGAATCTGAGTTAGAAATTTTGAAAGTGGAAAGAAAACTCCACCTTCAAAAGATAGTTTTGAGCGTTCAAAAAACCAAAGAAAGTCTATTGCCTGTAAATATTATAAAAGGATTTTTAGGAGAATATAAATCCATTTTTTCTAATTATTCAGGAACAATACTAAAAATAGCAATTCCGTTACTAATCAATTGGTTTACCAACAAAAAAAGAGGCAATTAGCCTCTTTTTTTGGTATTTATTAGGGAATACAATTATACTCCAGAATCCGGTTCCTCGGGTGTTTCTGTAGCTTTTAATTCTTCGTATTCGGTCTTAGCCAGTTTTTTTCTTCCGCCTTTTTTCATCATTTCGCCCACTTGATTCGAAGCAGAAAACGAAGCCACCATATTGTTTAACATATCGCTACCAGCTTGGGGTGAATTGGGTAATAAGATTAAAATAACGTGAGTTCGATGTAAAAAAGTAAAAATATATTTGAAAAATAGAGATGATTTATGTAAGTTAATAGCTGACAACCAATTAATTACATTAAAAACCACC
>JANMZS010000192.1:0-5973 GCA_031383535.1 Flavobacterium sp. | reverse complement strand
CATTTTTTTTACAAAATTGCCTACTTGTATTTCTAATGGTGTTTTTTCTTCTTTAATAGCTTCGAGACTTTTACCAATTTTGCCTAGTTTGGTTTCACTTCCTATAGCTGTAATGGTTGCAATTGCGAGTCCAGTTGCTACGGTTGTTCCTTGAAAAATAAAATTGTTTGTACTCGACTTATCTTTGGCAACCGACATCGATTCGCCAGTAAGAATGGATTCGTTTACTGAAAAATCATTGGATTGTATTATAATTCCATCTGCCGAAATGGATGCCCCTTCTTCGATTATTAAACTATCGCCAATGACTAATGCTGACGTTTTTATTTCAATAGTTTTTCCATTTCTGATGATTTTACAATTTGGTTTTGTAAACTCTTTTAGTTTGGCTAATGCATTGCGACTTCTGGCATTTTGATACGATGAAATTAAGGATACTATTACAATTGCCGATGCCAGAAAAATGGCATCAGCCGTTTTTCCGCTTATAAAATAAATAATCGAAGCCACCAATAACAACAAAATCATTGGGTCTTTTGCAAATTTTAAAATCGCTTTTAAAAAATGATTTTCTTCTTTTAAAACAATAGTGTTTTCGCCGTTTTTTTTTCTTGAAGCAATCACTTCGTCATTTGATAAACCTTTAATATTGAAATTTTTTACAGACATAATTGTAGTTTTTTTGTCTTTCATAACGAAGAAATTTCACATAATAAGGTACAAAATTAATTAGATAATCCGTTGGGTGAATTATCTTTTTATAGTTAATTATTATCAATTTGTCACACCGAGCTAGTCGAAATGCCTTTTGTAATATCTTCGACTAGCTCAGACTGACATCGTAGGTTCGAATTGATTTCAACTTTAACTTGAAAAATAAATTTTCAACACCCTTTCGTTAATTGCACCCAACGGATTACTTAAATAAATCATTAATGTTTTTAGCCACCTCAGAAACATAATTATTGAAATCGCTTTTAAATGTTTTTATTTCGGTTTTGTTCTCATTATAATTATCTAATCCCAAATCTGATTCTATGTTTTGGGATTCAGGGTTTTCGATTTTTGTTTTATAGATTACATCAAAAGTATTGCTCACTTTTTTCATTTTTCATATACTTTAAATTGTTTTGTAAAGTTGGAATTGAAAACAAGAAAAAGTATTATATGATTTTTAAGAAAAGTTGTAATATTCCTATTTTTTTTAATGTCAATGGCAAAAATAAATCTCAAAAATGCTGAAAATATTTAATCGAAAATTTCTACTGCTCTAACAATTGTTTTGCCATTAACCAAAACAATCGGGAAGCTTTTGTTGGTTTGTCGATAAGTTCAGAAAGGGTAATGAAGTTGTTTACAAACAGCAGTTTATCGATATTTACGTTGTCATATTCGCCTAATTTATGGTATGCCATTGACCAATTAGGGAAAATGCGATCTTGTTTTTCGGCTTGTGCCAAAAGCATTATGTTCGAGTGACGGTTGTCATTTTTGATGCTATCATAAAGTTCTAACAGTTTTGTTTTTTCGCCTTCTAGAATTTGTATGAACTCGTTATTATGAAACAAAAGACAGCCTGTAATTTCGTTTTGAGAATTGAAATTACGGGCTGTCTTTAAAATATTTTCAATGTCGTTTGCGTTGAGGTTTTGTCTTGCAACGGAATGATAAATTAGTTCATACATTATTGTTTATTGTATTAAATTTCAATTTTAAAAAAATAGCAAACATAAGTCCCAAATCTACAATTTAAAATCCACAATCTACAATCTGAATTACATTCTATCCATATACCAGTTTAATTCTTTTTCCATTTTTTGGTACCTAAAAACAGTAGTTATTGCTTTTTGTAATCTCACAAAAGTGGTTTCACTTTTTACTATATAATCAAATGCTTTATGATGCATACAACTTACCGCCACATCTATTTTGTCTTGTGAAGACAGCATGATAACGGGTATTTCGGAATCATATTCTTTGATTTTATCTAAGGTTTGAATGCCGTTCATAGCATTTTTCACGATGCCATCCAAGTGAAAATCGAGTACAATTACATCGGGTTTTTGAGCTAAATTTTCAACACACAATTCACCTGTTGGGAATGTTATAATTTCGAAATCACCATGATGAATAAACTCAATTTCTAGTGATTTCAAGAAGACGGCATCATCATCAACAAGGAATAGTTTTATTTTATTTTTATTTTGCATGATGGTATTAATTTAAATTAACAAGTTCAATTTCTAGTTCGATACAGGCTTGCAAACACACATTTTCTAGTTCAAGGACCAAGCTTTCCAATTCATTTGAGCGTTCAATTATTTGGGCATACTCTTCTATTTTTCTGGCTGTTTCAGTTATATCAGCACTCATTCCCATGATGTTAAAAGAAGGAAGCATTTTGTGAATGGTGGCATTCAACAGCTTCCAATCTTTGTCTTGGAAACTTTGTTTCATAGTATTTACGAGTGGCGGCGTTTGTTTTAAATAAGTATTAATCATATCGGTCATCAATTTTGGATTTGATTTTGTGAGTTTCATTAGTGAACTTAAATCAACGTATTTAACAGTTTGAACCGTTGCATTTTTGCCTGCTTTTTTCTCAATAATCAGAATGGGCTTTTTGATGAGTCCAACCAGTTTGCTGTATAATAGCCGTTCATCGACTGGTTTTGAAATGTAATCATTCATGCCAATTTCTTTGCATTTTGCCACATCAACTGTGGTGACATCGGCGGTAAGGGCGATAATTGGAATTCTAGATTTCATGGTTTCTCGAATATATTCTGTAGCTTCAAAACCATTCATTTCGGGCATTTGCAAATCCATCAAAATAATATCAAAAGGTTTTTTTAGTTCTTGATTTTTTAATTTTTCAATAGCAATTTTCCCATTAGCTGCAATTTCACATTCAAAACCAAAATCATCTAATATTGTTTTCATGAGTAGTTGATTGAGCTCCATGTCTTCTACTACGAGTATTTTGGTGTCTTTTATATCGGTATTGAGTTCTTCAATTTCGGGTTCAAGCACTGCATTGGCAGATGTTTTTTTGAATTTTAAGGTAAAACTAAATGTAGAACCTTTTCCAAATTCGCTTATTACGTCTATACTACCATTTTGAGCTTGAACGAGTTGTTTTACGATGGCAAGTCCCAAACCGGTTCCGCCAAATATTCTTGAGGTGCCACTAGTGGCTTGTTGAAAGTTTTCAAAAACCTGTCCTATTTTTTTTTCTTTGATACCAATACCTGTATCTGTGACAGCAAATTTTAAGGTAACTTCAGTATCATTTTCAGAAACTAGTGCAATACTTACTGTTATTTTTCCTTGATTGGTAAATTTTACGGCATTACTTACCAAATTCAAAATAATTTGATGCAAACGCACTGGATCGCCAACTAATATTTCCGGAATATTTTTGTCGTAATGGGTGATTAATTTTAAATTTTTCTCTTGAATCTTCGTTTCAAACAAATGCAACATCGCTTTGATCGACAGGTTGAGTTTAAAAGGTGTTTTCTCGAAAGTCATTTTACCGGCATCCACTTTGGCGAGATCTAGAATGTCATTGATTAAAACAATTAACGCATCGCCACTCATTTTAATCGCTGTTAAATATT
Organism: Flavobacterium sp.; assembly: GCA_031383535.1. GTDB lineage: Bacteria > Bacteroidota > Bacteroidia > Flavobacteriales > Flavobacteriaceae > Flavobacterium. The sequence goes on along the minus strand of JANMZS010000192.1, from coordinate 2,350 downwards.
CTTTTTGTTTGGCGGTAAGTTCTGTTTTTAAGACCACTTTGGTAAAACCAATTATGGCATTCATGGGTGTTCGAATTTCGTGACTCATATTCGACAAGAATTGCTGTTTCGATTTTACAGCTTCCTCGGCTTTGGCAGTAGCAGTTTCAGCATCGATTTTAGCATCTTCGGCAATGGTAGTGGCTAATTCAGCAAATACCCGCGCTTCAATTAATTCTTTTTCGGCTTTCTTTTGTTCCGTTATATCTCTTGCTACCACTACAGCACCAATAATATTTCCTTCCTGATCTTTGTATACAGAACCGTTAAAAAGAACATCTGTGAGTTTATGGTCTTTGACAACTAAAGGGTAATCAACAACAAATCCTTTAGCGAAAACTTCTTCATATCCTTTTCTTGCTTTTTCGGGTTCGGTAAAATACGTAATAAAGTCAGAACCAATTAAATCTTCTTTAGATACATCGGTAACTCTAACAGAAGCTTGATTGGTATCAGTAATTTTGCCATCTGGGCTAATCGTAAATAAAGGATCACGACTCGCTTCAATCAAGCTCAACGAATATTGAGCTGCCAATTTCAATGAATTGCTATAGGCTTCTAATTCTTTGTTTTCAATGATTCTTTTTTCTTTTTCTTGGTTTTGAAAATCAAGTTCTTTGTCGGCAATTTCTAATTCATCAGCACGATTTTGTTTTTCGCTAATTTGAAATAATAGTTCTTTGTTGGCAATTTCTAATTCATCGGCTCGATTTTGTTTCTCGTCTTTTTGAAATGCTAATTCTTTGTTGGCAATGATTAATTCGGTAGCTTTTTTTTCTTTAATTTTATTTTGGTATTCTAATTCTTTGTTTGCAATTTCTAATTCTTCAGCACGGTTTTCTTTTTCTTGATTTTGAAATGCTAATTCCTCATTGGCAAGTAATAATTCGTTGGCACGGTCTTCTTTTTCAGAATTTTGATACGCTAGTTCATCGTTGGCAATTACCAATTCGGCAGCACGTTTTTCTTTTTCCTCATTTTGAAAAAGGAGTTCTTTATTAGCAATGGCTAATTCGTCGGCGCGTTTTTCTTTTTCATCATTTTGAAAGGCCAATTCGTTATTCGCTATACGCAAATCCATAGCCCATTTTTGTTCTGCAATATCACGAGCAACAATTACTACACCTTTAATTTTTCCTAATTCATCTTTATAAACCGAACCATTAAAGAGTACATCGGTTAATTTTCCGTTTTTGTGTCGAATCGTTAGCGGCGCATCAACAACCGAACCATTTGCAAATACATCTAAATATACTTCGAGTGCTTTTTGATGTTCTGTGAAATAATTAATAAAATCTGAGCCAATTAAATGTTCCCGATCTATTCCTGTAACTTTAACGGTAGCCTGATTTAAATCGGTAATTTTACCTTCGTTATTGATGGTTACTAAAGGATCTAAACTGGCTTCAATTAAGCTTAACGAATATTGGGAAGCGTCTGTTTGATGTTTACTAAATAGTTCTAATTCTGAATTTTGTTTATTATGATTTTTAAATAAATAGTAAATAAAAAACACCAAAACCAGTAATGAAAAAAGCAAGGCAAAAAGTAAAATTCTAGACAATTCGACACCAAGAATATTTTCGCTATTTCGTTTTTTTAACAACGATAATTCTTCAAGATTAATGATTTTGACGTTTTTCCGAATAGCATCCATTAAAATTTTTCCTTCAAGAATAGCGGCTAATTCAACTTCCTTATTATTATTATTATTATTAATCAACAATTTGGACAAATCAATTCTTTTTAAAATGGATTCTCTCAGTTTTTTTATTCTAATTTGTTGATTGGGATTGTCTTTTGTTAAACTCAACAGCGAATCTAAATTGTGATCTATTTTTTTTCGACTTTCATGATAAGGTTCTAAAAAAGTTGCTTTATTAGTTAATAAAAACCCTCTAACTCCAGTTTCGATATTAATTATATCCAAAAGAATTTCGTTGTTCTTATTGATAACGATTTGTGTGTAATTCACCAATTTCTCGGTTGAATTAACTTTAATAGAATTAAAGTAAAAAACAACCAAAAGCACAGCAATTGCTGCAATTGCAATGTAATAAAAAAGGGTATGTTTTTTATTTAATGTTAAAGTCATAGTTGTTTTTTAAGGCTTTATAATCTTTGCCAAAGTTTTAAACTTTGGCAAAGATGTCAAAACTACGATTCGTCTTTTGTGGCTCGAACCAAACTTATTCCCGTGACAAAGAACAAGAATCCCAAAACACCATATATAATGAGCATTTTGATATCTTGATTTCCTCCTGAGGTATTTAAAAATATAGTTGCTGTATAGATTAACCCAACAATTCCA
>JANMZS010000187.1:0-8770 GCA_031383535.1 Flavobacterium sp. | reverse complement strand
ACTGAGCTAATTTTTTTCGGTAACTTTCATAACCGGCTGAAGGTCCGTATTCAATAATATCTAAATCAATATTTTTTATGGCTTCAATGGCTTTTTCAGGGCTTTTGATATCAGGTTGTCCAATGTTTAAGTGATATACTTTACGACCCATTTTTTTAGCCATTTCTGCATAAGGAGCCAATTTTCGAATTGGTGATTCAGGCATTCTTCGACCTCGAATAGAAATTTTAGGCATAATTGTAAATTTGATGCAAATTTGCAATTTTTTTTCCGAATTTGATGAATTGTATAGGCTAATTTGTAGTTTTATTAAAAACCGAAAATGAATATTTTTCACTATTTTTATACAAAACATCCGACATGATAAAATCAGTCCTTTTATTTTTTCTAAACCTAGTCGTTTTTTCGCTTTTTGCTCAAGAAGGATTTGTATTTGAAAAGGATAAAAATAAGGTTAGTATTCCTTTTAAATTCATTAATAATTTAATTTTTATACCGCTTAAAGTAAATGGGGTAGAATTAAATTTTTTAGTAGATTCAGGGGTTGAGGAAACTATTTTGTTTAGTATGGATGATCAAAAAAACATCAATTTTAACAATGTCGAAAAAATAGCATTAAGGGGGTTAGGGAGCAATAAATCTATAGAGGGTTTAAAATCGACCAATAATATTTTAGACACTCATGGGTTAAAATCGACCAATCATCTTCTATATATTGTTTTAGACCAACAATTTAATATTTCCTCACATGTAGGTATCCCTGTAAATGGTATTATTGGCAGTAATTTTTTCAAAAACAATTTGGTTGAGATTAATTACATCAGAAAAAAGATTTTTGTCTACTCAGAAAATAATAAAAACAGAATAAAAATCGAAAATAAGTTCCATAAAGTTCCCATTACTATTGAAAAGTCAAAACCTTATGTTGAAGGTAATGTTGTCATCCATGAGAATGAAATCCCCGTAAAATTATTAATCGATATTGGCAATAGTGATGCAGTATGGCTTTTTCAAAACGCATCCAAAAAAATTGAAATTCCAACAAAAAATTTCGATGATTTTTTAGGGCAGGGATTTAGTGGTGAGGTTTTTGGTAAAAGAGCTTTAATTTCAAAATTTAGTTTTTCAAAGTTCGATTTTAGTAATCCTATTGTTGCTTTTCCAGATTCAAGTTCTACAAAGAATGTAAAAATGGTTGTTAATCGTTCAGGATCTATTGGTTCCGAAATTTTGAAAAGATTTTCGATAGTTTTTGACTACTCCAATCAAGTGATGTATTTAAAGAAAAATAATAATTTCTATTCTCCATTTAATTATAATAAAAGCGGTATTGAAATTCAGCACAATGGTTTTCAGTGGGTGAATGAAACCATTCGATTAGAAAATATTTCTTTGACTCGTAAAAATTTAGAAAAAACAAATGAAGTATTTTCTAATGATTTTAAATATAAATTAGAATTAAAACCAGTTTACATTATTTCAAACATCCGAAATAATTCACAAGCAGCTAATATTGGATTAAAAAAAGAAGATATTATTGTTAGCATAAACTATAGACCTGCCTATCAATATTCTCTAAATACGATTAATTTAATCTTACGCTCTGAAGAAGAAAAATGGCTCACAATTGAAGTAGATAGAGGAGGGCAACTATTAGTTTTTAAATTTTTTATACAAAATGAATTGTAAAAAAATGCTTCTTGAAATGTCAAGAAGCGTCAGATTGTTTTGTTTCATAATGTACAATCTTTTTTGTACAAATTTTAGTTGGAGAATAGAACATTTTACAACCTCAATTCTTATTGATATTATATTCAAAGCATTGAAACGGTAGCCTTAATCCCTTTTGATATTGATGTCTTTGAATAATAGCATTTCCCCAATTTTGGATGAAGCACCATCATAAAATCCTGTATTATTTGAAAAATCCTTTGGATTTCTAAATGTTCCCAATAGAATATCAAACAACGGAAGGTCTGAATAGTTAAACGCATGAACACCTTTGGCATGATGTAATGAATGCGATTCAGGTCGTTGAAAAATATATCCCATCCACTGTGGAGTTTTTATGTTTGCGTGTTGAATGACAGCCAAAAAGGTTGCGCCATATATAGCGTAAACAGTAGCCTGTGCAGTAAAACCGCCAATCCATACCAGAGCAAGACTTGTTAAAAAAGTAAAGCCAATCATATCCATTGGACTAAAAAAGAAAGCCCCATAAGTATCCACACGTTCTGCACTATGATGCATTTGATGAAACACTCTCCACAATACATTGTTTTTATGCATCGCGCGATGCCATACGTATACTCCCAATTCATATATCAATAACGCCACTAATGCTCCCCAGTAATTACCGAGAGTTGTCATGTCTATTAGCTGATGGTTTCCCAAAAATTCATTCCAAAAAAAAGGCAGGTAGGAAGACAAGAAAAAATAAATTATAAAAGCAATAATCCCTTTTATTTTCCAAAATTTGATAAGAGGTAAAGGTCTACCAGGAAATAATTCTTCTCCAATCATTAAAGCAAAAAAAATGCTCATAACAATTATTGATGCTGGGTCAGAAAGAATTTGCAAGGGTGTCGGAAGGTTAAATAATCTTTCTATCATTTTATTTTATAAATAGTAACGATGTTCAGTGAATGTTCAAGTTGATGCTGGATTATTGTTTTACAATTAAGTTTCTCTATATGGTTTAAAACTAAAATATGTTTTACCAAAGCTTGACTCAAATATTAATTTTTATGACTATCCGTTACTAATACCATTGTGTTTCATTTTGTCATTTCGACGAAGGAGAAATCACATCAGTTGCTCTCGCTATGTCATTTCAACCAACGGGAGAAATGATAAAACAGATAAATTTCATTCGTAAGATATTCTTTGGTACAAGTAGCGGACAGTCATATTAATTTTAATTCCGTTATTCTAAAACTACAATCCCCTTAATTTTCAGTGCAATAATCCCATTTTCATAGTTTACAGCATTTGATTCGATGATAATGGTTTTTCGAATTGGACCTGTAATCAGGTTGTATTTGACATCTATTTTTCCTGTTTTTCCAGGTAAAATGGGTTCTGTTGGTTTTGTTGGAAAAGTAAAACCACTAGTAGAAAATACATTAGTAATCAATAAGGGAACATCGCCCGTATTTTTAAATTCAATGGTGCGAATTCCATTATCTTTTTTATTGGATATTAAACCATAATCTAAAGTGTTATCTTTTACTTTAAATTCAATTTTGGCTCCGTTTTGGGCAATTCCAAAATTACTCATAAGAGCTAATGTGAATAAAATAAGTATATCTCTCATCATAGATTTTTTTATTTGATTAGTAAATGTAGTCTCTTTTAATTAATGGTACAATTATTTAATTCTCTTTTTATACTGTACTTTATTATTTACTTTTGCTACCGACTTTTGAATTACAAAAATTAGACCAAAGGAATAAGCCGTTTTGCTTTTGCTTTTTTTGTTCAATAAATTTTAACCTAATATTATACCAACGGATTAAACCGAATACATACTAAAAATGACAATTCCAGCACAATTTGAATCCAAAACCATTGAAAATAAATGGTATGAATACTGGATGAAAAATAACTATTTTCATTCAGAGCCAGATCACCGCACACCTTATACTATTGTAATTCCTCCACCCAATGTAACAGGGGTTTTACACATGGGACACATGCTCAACAACACCATTCAGGATGTTTTGATTCGTCGAGCACGATTAAAAGGATTCAATGCTTGTTGGGTTCCGGGAACGGATCATGCCTCTATTGCTACCGAGGCTAAAGTGGTAGCCAAATTAAAATCGGAGGGAATCAATAAATCGGATTTGAGTCGTGAGGAATTTTTGAAACACGCCTACGATTGGACCGATAAATATGGCGGAACCATTCTAGAACAATTAAAACAATTGGGTTGCTCTTGTGATTGGGAACGAACAAAATTTACAATGGATGCCGATATGTCGGCATCGGTAATCAAATCATTTGTTGATTTATACAACAAAGGATTAATTTATCGCGGCTATCGAATGGTAAATTGGGATCCCGAAGCCAAAACAACTTTGTCTGACGAAGAAGTTATTTTTGAAGAAAGACAAGGAAAATTATATTTTTTGAAATATAAAGTCCTCCCCCCAGCCCCCTCCGAAGGAGGGGGAGAAGAACCTCAAGAATCGAATTTGTTGATAACTCCCTTCCCTTCGGGAAGGGCTGGGGATGGGATTATCGTAGCCACCACTCGTCCCGAAACTATTTTTGGCGATACCGCTATTTGTGTCAATCCTAATGATGAACGATATAAACATTTGATTGGAAAAACTGTTGTAGTACCTATTTGTAACCGAGAAATCCCTGTGATTGCAGATGATTATGTTGATGTCGAATTTGGAACAGGTTGTCTAAAAGTAACTCCTGCTCATGATATCAATGATAAAACGATTGGCGATAAATTTGGATTAGAAATTATTGATGTTTTTAATGAAGACGGAACTTTGAACAGTTTTGGAATGCATTATCAAGGAAAAGATCGTTTTGTGGTTCGTGCCGAAATCGAAAAAGAATTAGAAGCTATTGAGGCTTTAGCAAAAGTAGAAAATCATATCAATAAAGTAGGAACTTCCGAAAGGACCAAAGCTGTAATCGAACCCCGATTATCAGACCAATGGTTCTTGAAAATGGAAGATTTAGTCAAACCAGCCATTCAATCTGTTTTGGTGGATGGAGATATCAAGTTGCATCCTTCTCGTTTTAATAATACCTACGCCCATTGGTTAAACAATATTCGCGATTGGAATATCTCTCGTCAATTGTGGTGGGGACAGCAAATTCCCGCCTATTTTTACGGTGATGGCGTGGCAGATTTCGTAGTTGCCGAATCAATTGAAGAGGCATTAAAACTTGCACGGGCTAAAACTTCTAACTTCTCACTTCTCACCTCTGACCTTAGACAAGATGTTGATGCGCTGGATACTTGGTTCTCGTCTTGGTTATGGCCTATGTCCGTTTTTGGAGGAATTATGAATCCTGAAAATAAAGATTTTAAATACTATTATCCCACCAACGATTTAGTTACGGGTCCCGATATTTTGTTTTTCTGGGTGGCGCGAATGATAATTGCAGGATATGAATATACTGATAAAAAACCATTTTCGAATGTATATCTAACGGGCTTAGTTCGTGACAAACAACGTCGAAAAATGTCAAAATCTTTAGGAAATTCGCCTGAACCCTTAGAATTAATCGAAAAATTTGGTGCCGATGGAGTTCGTGTAGGATTGCTACTAAGTGCTTCTGCAGGGAATGATATTATGTTTGACGAAGAACTGTGTAACCAAGGCAAAGGCTTTACCAATAAAATTTGGAACGCTTTCAAATTGATTAAAGGTTGGGAAGTGTCAGATGCCATTCCGCAACCCGAATCATCAAAAGTAGCGATAGAATGGTATGAAGCTAAATTGCAACAAACCCTTTTGGAAATCGAAGATAGTTTTGAAAAATACAGAATTTCTGATGCTTTAATGGGGATTTACAAACTAGTTTGGGATGATTTCTGTTCTTGGTTCTTAGAAATGATAAAACCAGCTTACCAACAGCCTATTGACCGCCTGACTTTGGCGAAAGCCATAGAAATGCTCGAAAACAACATGAAATTATTACATCCGTTTATGCCGTTTTTGACCGAAGAAATATGGCAACTTTTAGAAGAAAGAACCCCAGAAGAAGCGTTGATTGTTTCGACTTGGCCCGAAATGACACCATTTAACGCACAATTAATTGCTGATTTTGAAAACACTATTGAAGTGATTTCGGGGATTAGAACAATTCGAAAAGACAAAAACATTCCTTTCAAAGATACTATTGAATTGAAAATTGTTAATAATGATAAAAGTTCCACTTATTTTGATTCGGTGGTAACTAAATTAGGAAATATCACTTCACTAGATTATGTTTCGGACAAGGTAGAAGGTGCTTTATCTTTTCGTGTAAAATCGAATGAATATTTTATTCCGATTACGGGAAATATAGATGTCGTTGCTGAAATTGCTAAACTAACAGAAGAACTCAATTACATTAAAGGTTTCTTAAAATCAGTGCAAGTAAAATTATCAAATGAAAAGTTTGTTGCCAACGCCAAACCTGAAATTATTGATAACGAACGCAAAAAAGAAGCCGACGCCTTAGCTAAAATTGAAACCATCGCGCATAGTTTGGCGGGGTTACAATAGTTTTTCGATCTCATAAAAAGTAAACCCGAATTGATTTTTAACAATTCGGGTTTGTTTTTTTAAATTTTTTCAGCGCTAGGTTTTAATTTTACTTTATATTTTTTTGACCATGCAAAAATCCGTGAGAACACGGATTTATAATAATAGTTAGGCTACTTATTTTTTTGGTTCACTGGTGATATACTGGTAAATTAATTGTTTTTCAGTATCGGTAATTTTTGCTTTGGGTTGCATTCTGTTTAAGTTAGCTTCCCATTCTTTTTCGGTAAACTTGCTTGGTGCATACAGTTGGTGGCAACTAGCACAACTGCTTACATAAAGATCCCGCCCTTGTTTTAAATCAACTACCGAAATTGTTGCAGTGCTTTCAGTGGGTGTGTATAATAATGGTTTTGCACAAGAAAAAAGTAGCAACGTAAAGCAATATAGAATGATTTTTTTCATAATTTAAAAGGCGTAAGAAAAGATTAATCGCGTTTCAAATTTAGTAAATTCTTCGGTATTTAAACCATTCATGCCTGCAGGATTTTTAAGCCCTTTCAATTGTGGCATTGCGGTAAGATTTAGCCAAAAATTATTAGTAGAATAAGAAATGGTAGGCCCAGCAAAAAGTGCCGAATGGGTAAATTTGTCCGCTTTGATATAGACGTTTTTATTAATAAATTCAGCACCTAAATTCCAATTTTTATTTAGATTATAGGAAAAGGCATAAATATTATCATACTTAATTTCGGTTTCGGTAACCACTTTTCCGTCAACTGTTGTCGTTTCCCATTCTGGCTCCAAAATTAAGTTGACAACATGAAGAAATCGTCCTATTTTTTTATCAAAAATAGCTTTTAACTCAATTTCCAATTCATCGGTAGCAGCGGTTAATTCTAAATATCCTGCAAATCCAATGGTATTAGCAACAGGATCAGAGATTTTGTATTTCCATTCATTAGAAACCGAAATTTCTGTTGGATCCATTACAATTTCTCCTGTGATATCATCAAAAAAAGCTTTCTGTTTTGAATTTAAATAAAAGGCTACTTGCAAATTAGAACCCAAGCCTGTTTCATATTCTACTCGGTTTTTTATTTCTCTAAAATAATTGTCTTTTCCGTTTAAAATAGTAGTCCAAACTTCTAATTCTTTTTGTCCTTTGCCGAGAACATTACTTTGATAAGCGTAGGTGAATATTCTATCTTGAGCTAAAAGGGTCAAGCTATTGATTAGTAAAAAACTAGCTGCTAATATTATTTTTTTCATTTTTGAAGTTTAAAATTGATTATTTATAAAAGGTTGTTTTTGAATTATTTTCTATGGTATCCATCAGTTAATGTTTTTAGAAAGTGTACTAAATTTTCTTCTTCCTCTTCGGTTAACTTTAAATCTCCTAATTCATCTTTATTGATGTTTTGACTTACTTCGGGTTTATCAAATTCAGCTGGATTTACGTCTCGTTTATTATAAAAATGAACTACATCTTTTAGAGTGGTGAATGAACCATTATGAAAATAGGGTGCCGAAATATCTATATTGCGTAATGTAGGAACCTTAAATTTTCCATTGTTTTCGGGTTGATTCACAACAGCACCAATCCCTAAATCAATAAAGTTTTTCCCAACAGGGTTTAAGGTTGATGATTGATTATAAAATGGGTTGGTTTTGTTTTTTGGCACACCAATATTATCATAACTATAATCTGTAAACAATACTTTTCGCTGAATAGGGTCAGGGTCTGTAACATGACATTGTGAGCAAAGTGCTTTTCCTTCAAATAGAACCAATCCTTTTTTTTCTTCTAAACTAAGAGTTGCCCTTCCTTGTAAATAATAATCATATTTTGAGGTAAACGGATTGACTTCATCCGAGGTTTGAAATTGCATTAAAGCATCGGCTACATAGGACAAGATATCGCTCTCGAAAGGAGAGTTTCCGTATAGATTTTTTATTTGCGAATAATAGGTGGCAGCTTTAATTTTAGCAACAACTTTACTAGAGGATTCATTATTCATTTCTAATGGATTTAGCATAGGATGAACAAATTGTTCTTGCAAATTGGGTGAACGACCGTCTAGAAACAAACCCCCAATAAAAGTTTCGTCAACAGTGTTGTAATATCGGCTAGGCGAAAAGATGTTGTATGAAAGGCTTGGAGTATTTCTGTTTCCAAAAAGGGTAGTAACTGCACCTTCTGAAACGGCTCTGTTTAATGGATCACTAAATCCTTTTTCTGGCGAATGGCATGAAGCACAGGATTGTCCAATAGGATTTGAGAGATTGGTATCATTGAATATTTCCTTTCCCAGTGCTATTTTTTGGCTTTCGATGGACGTGTATTCTTCATTTTCATCAGAACAACTTATTAGTATTGATAACGATAGAACGGCAAAAATTAATAATTTTGTATTCACTTTATTTAGATTTATTAAAAATAAAGTTGCAAATATAAAATTGATTTTTCAATTCTACAAATCTTATTTAGACTAAATATAAACAATAAGTATTAAATGTTTTTTTAGGTATTGTTTGTCAATACT
>JANMZS010000175.1:0-69917 GCA_031383535.1 Flavobacterium sp. | reverse complement strand
CTCATACGATACATCATTGGAATGCTTGATTTCGCCCATCCAATGTTCATACACATTGCCCATATGATACGCGTAGTTATCATAAGTCGTAAGGCGCCAGTAGTCTTTTTTGAGCGGACACTGGTCGAGATAATCTTCACTCAAACCACCCATTTTAAAACCGATATAAGTGACCAATTCATCGAACATATCTTTTTTATAGGTTGCCACAAAATGTCCTGCACCAACAAAACATTTTACAGCATCGTATTCAAGACCTAATCCCAGTTTCAAATAATCTTGATTATACTCTCTGCCCCAGCCAATACTATCATAAAAATGAATAATCCCTTCAGGATTTTTGATAGGTAGAAACTGTAAACGTTTATTGAATAAGTTATCCAAAAGAGTATTCCCACTTAGTGTAGTGTACATCTTAAATTGTGGAACAATTCCCACCACTCCGGCTTTTGGAACGTTGCAAAAAATGTTCATCGTTTCCGTTTGCCAATCGGAGAGGAAAAGTACATCGGCATCGGTAATGGTTACTAGTGGAATATTATTTCCCGCTAATCCTTTAAAAACAGCATTGATTTTACCTATACTATCAGTATGAATTAATTCTTGTATTTTTTTATCAGAAAAGAGGCTGTCAAGATACCGAACCACATTTTCGCAGCTTCCATTATTAACTACCGTAATATAAGTTCTATCGTGAACGGTATTTAACAAAGAATCCAAACAAATTTTTAAGATTCTGAGCGCATCCACAAAATAACCTTCTTCATTGGGAATATAAACGGGTACAATAACCTGATGCAAGAATTTGGATTGTTCTTGCTCTACTTGTTTATTAGGATTACTTCCTAGTCTCATAATGTTGAATTAATTTTAGTAGCCCTTCTTCTAAGGGAATGAGTTCTTTTCCTAAAACCGTTTTCATTTTTGAAGTATCGGGACAACGGCGGGTCATATCACCTTCTTCTAAAGGGGGAAGGTATATAATTTCTGAATTTGATTTTGAGGTCGAGACGATTATTTTTGCCAAATCTAATATAGTCATTTCTTTGTCGCTCCCTATGTTGAGCACATCATTGAGACAACTTTCGTTATGCATTGCTTTGATACAGGTGTCTATATTATCATCGACATAACAAAAAGAACGGGTTTGCTGCCCATCGCCATAAATATAAATAGGCTCATTGTTTAAAGCCGCTTTTAGAAAACGAGGCACTACAAAATCTTCGCTCTGATTGGGTCCATAGGTATTAAAAAATCGAAATATGGTGTATTCTAAACCATATTCATGATAATAAGATCTAAAAAAAGCCTCACCCACATTTTTCACAATCGCATAAGGCAATCTAGAATTGAGAGGAGTAGTTTGCTCGTTTTGCGGTATTTCAAACGGTTCGCCATACACCTCGGAAGAGCTGGAATAAAACACTCGTTTTACTCCTGAATTTTTAGACAAAGACAAAATGTTTTTGATTCCTTCAATATCTTCGAGTACCATCATCGGGTGATCAAGGGTTCGCTTCACGCCAACAACCGCAGCATAATGAAAGACAAAATCAAAATTATATCGACCAAAGACAGGCACAATATCATTGTAATTATTGACATTCGCTTTAATGAATTTCACATTGTCGCCTTGGGGTACTTTTGACAAACTCCCAGTGGAAAGATTATCTATAATGATAATCTGATTGTCTGTATTTTCAGCTAATTTTTTAGCCAAAGCACTTGCCACATTACCTGCCCCGCCTGTGATTAAAATTGTCGCCATTTATAATATTATTATATATAGTTTATGAGAAATTATTTAAAACATTATCTACAACACTTATATATTTTTCGTTTATGCTGTTTATTGAATATTCCTTTCTGTATTTTTCTTTTAAAACAATAGAACTATTATTAATTTGAGTTTTACTCAAACTTTTAACTTGAAAAAAAACATTTTTAAAAGATTCAAAATTACCATAATCAAACCAATAATCATTTAAGGTTTCTTGCATTCTTTCACTCATAGCTCCAACCCTGGTGGAAATAATAATTTTACCTGCACACATAGACTCAATTCCAACCAAAGGTCCCGACTCTGCTGGAGAAGGTATTATCAAGCAATCTATTTCTCCAAATAATTCTGAAAGATTGGAACTGTTTACAAATCCTTGAAATTTAATCTTACTTGATTCTTGATATTTAATTTTTAATTCATACTCTAAAACACCATTCCCTGCAATAAACAAAACGTCGTTTTCTGAGCAAACCCTTAAAAAAAATTCTATTATTTCTTCTACTCCCTTTTCAGGAGAAAGCCTGCTCAAAATTAGAAATTTACAAATCTCATCGTTAGAAGATCCAATTTTTAACAACTCTTTTTCGTTATAAGCACATTGATCTATAATGACATAATTATGTTTCTTATCTTTTTGAATTTTATTAGCATTATTGACCGAATGATGAATAAAACAATCTACGGAATTAATAAAATCATAGTCCGAAAAATTTATGGTTCCAGTTGTTCTAAAAACCACCTTAATTTTATTTTTTTTAGTAATACCAATTACCTCGCTCATTAAACCTGTTGATAATTGCGCACAAATAAACACTAGGTCGTATTTTGGCAATAGCTCGCTTAATACGGCAACCCTTTTCTTATTATAATTGAAATATTTTTTAGCAATACCATTATTAGCGTAATTACTTATAATTCCTTCTTTCTTATTTTTTAAGTAACTAAAGAAAGAAAGAATCATAATACTGCAATACTTTTTATATATTAAATCATTTACAGAAAAAGTGATTAGATTTTTATTAAAATCGAAAATTTGAGATTTATGGGTTAGTGAACTACTGGTACAAATAGTTACATCATACTTATAAGACAAACTACCAGCGATAAAACCTACCTCCAATTCTCGACCTCCATAATCTCCAATTGGACCAAAAATAAGAATTTTTTTTTTCAATTTTAATTATAATTTATCTATTGAATACAATACTAAATATTTATCTTTAAATCTCCCTCCTGCTTCTGTACAATTTTCATTAATATAGTCAATAATGGTATTAAAGTGAAAAGGGGCTATCTCTAAATTTATTGGTCTCCAAGTTCCAATCTTATTAATATCGATATTCTTATTAGTCATTTTAAAACTCGTAGTTAATAAATACTTCGAACCACTATTTTTAATGTTTTTTATAGCCATTAAAATTTGATCGTTCTTTAGATGTACGAATAAATCTCGGCAAAGAATCATATCAACCCTAGGCAAAAGATCGTTAATTATATCTATTTCTTTGAAAGTAATATTTTTTTTAGTGAATTTAGCACTGTTACTTCTAATTATTCCTGATACAATATCACCACCTGTATATTGTACATCAGACAAATCCACTCTATTCATCCAATGAAAATCACCGCACGGTACATCAAGAATACTTTTAATATTGTATTTTTTAATTAATTCTGGAATTTCAACTGTAATTTGTGCTGTTTGCTCAAGATTTGAACCTGGTCCTGATTTAGATTCTTTGCTAGCAACAAATGAATTAAAAAGATCATTTTTATAAATTTTAGAGAATACATATCTATTATAAAGTTTATTCTTTTTTAAAAAATCGTTTAAAAAACGGGTATACATTCTTGAGAATTTTCTTCTTAAATGATATATTTTATTTTTCATCTAGATTATATAATTGTTGTTGTTTTCAAATAATTACTTTTTAGACTGAACCAACACCTCAGCCAACATCACTTTAAAATTGGCATCACTAAAATAATCTCCAAACGGATAAACTGGCTCATTAGAACTCATTCTATTGGGGATTAAAATTGCGAATTTTTGTTTTTTTTATCAGTATTTAAATTACTTCAAAATTTGCCAATAACCCGTTTTTTCAGTACCTATTCGTTTTAGTTTGTTTATTTTTTTTAATTTCCGAGGTCTCTTTGTGCGGTTCGGTGCGTTATATTCAATCGTTTTGCTATTTGGTTTGCAGAAATTGTATTTTTTTTATTGATTAAGTCCAATATTATTTCTAATCGATTAGCTACGACATTATCTACGACATCGGTGCTGTTGCGTTTTTCTTTGAACAGTAAAATTCGAAAACAGTTGAATACTTCTTCGATTTTGGGTTGAATAATCCCATATTGTTCACATATATTTAGTATTCTTCGAATCCCTGAACCATATCGTTCAATCATACCCACTTCCTTGAACGCTCTGGCAATTAGCTTGTTTCGGGCTTGTGATGTATAATTATTAGACAATAAATTTTCTATGACTAACCGTTCTCATACAAAAGTAAGCAAAGAATCTAACTTGCAACTCGTTTTTCAAAAGTTGTATTATTTGAATTCAATTTTAAATTTTCATTTTTCCAACAAAATCTTATCTAATCTCAGTTTAAAATTCGCATCACTAAAATAATCCCCAAAAGGATAAACTGCTTCGTCCGAGTTCATTCTATTGACAATTAGATTTTCGAGTTTTTGTTTAATTTCGGCTTTATCAGTACAACTAGCGATGTATTGTGGGTCTTGTATAATGTTTCGCATTTCGCTTCGTTCGGGCGAAATACTAAGAATCGGTTTGGGTATGGATGCTAAAAATGGGGCTTTACCCACCAAAATATTACAATATAATGGTCCGTTTTCTAAAATGATATTGATATCGGCTTCGTTCATTTGTTCATTACAAGAATTAGAAAAATTGGAAATGAACAAAACGGTAATATTAGACGTATCAGCATACTTTGATTCTATTTTTTTAAAATCGGCACCTTTTACTCGAATCACAAATTCTGTGTTTTCTTTGTACTTCAAATTGCTTTCGACCAATTCAAGATATGTATCCAAAACTATTTCTATGTTTCTGCCAAACTGTAGCGCTCCATGGTAAGAAATCAAGATTTTCTTCTTCTTTTTGACCAATTCACTTACATCCGACAAATCAAAAACACTTGGGTCGTATTGATGAGGCATTGGATAGATTTTTTTTCTAGAACCATAAACATATTCTAGATCTTGGGCTAATAATGCGGTTGCCATACACGATTTAGCTTGAGAAATCACTTCAAACATTTCTTTCAGTTTAAAGAGTTCAAGAGAGGTCAGAGGGCTTAACGAACCAGTACACCAAAACAAAGGATAAGGCTCATTGAAGGTAATTATGGATTTCTTGAGGACAGGCAAATCTTTGGCGCCTATAATAGTTTCACAATTCAACCCTGCACTTCGTATAAAGATATGATCGTATTGATGATAGTCAATTTTAGCTATACAATCTCTGTAAACTTGATATACATGATTACTAGCTAAGGACACGTGAAATAATCTCCAGTAAATTGTATTGAACCATTTGGTAAAAAAAGGAATTTTTAAATCCAAAACATACTCTTGTATCAAATTTACAGGCAATAAGCCTAATTGATCTTCACTAGAGGATTGTTTAAGATAATGAACATCAATGATGGAGTCAGGATAAGCTGTTCTTAATTTTGCCAAAAATGAGCGGGAGATAATTCCTTGACTGGTTCCCGAAATTCGTAAATCTTGCTCAATTATTAAAAATTTCATGCTTTTTTTATTGCTTTTTTTATCTTTTTAATTCCACAAAAAAGGTTATACGGTTAGACAAAAATTAATTTTATTATCAGTTCTACTTTGTCTTCCCGAGCGCAGTCGAGGGATATATCGCATCTCGACTTAGCCTGTCTTGAGCGCATCTCGACTGCGCTCGATGTGACAATTCGGATGTGACAACCAAGATGAGTCAATAAAGTACCTTAACTTTTTATTTATTTTTCATTCCCTTTTTCATCTTATACAACCGTAATCTAAAAGGAAGAACTGTATAGAAAATCTGCCATTTTAGTTTTTCAAATGTAGACAATTTCATGATATCCAAAAGGGTGTCAAACAAATTATATTCCTTAAATTCTATCGAGTATGCAATAAAATAGCGCTTTAATGAAGTAGAAAGTAATTGTTTGTTTTTAAGATTCTGAACTACTAATATAAAGCAATCTACAAACGATTTTCTTCTAATCGGGTCATTACTGTAATACTCCCCAGTCATAGAATTGGTATGCTTCCTTGCATAAAACAAACATTTATCGATAGAGATTCCTCTAAAACCCGAAGACACTATTCTAGTATACAGCTCCCAATCCTCAGCATAAAGAATGTTCTCGTCAAATCGATGTTCTTCAAAACAAATTTTCTTCCACATGATGGAGGTTGAATTAAACTGAAGTTCATTGTTTACCACTTTTAAAATATCGTTTTTATCAATATAAAATGAGGTGTACTCTTTTGAAAAATCAAATTGGTAGTGAAAGTTACCCGTAAAGGTGTTCCGTTCATAACGACAAAAAGAAATGGCACTATCCTGCAACTCCTTCACACACAACTCCAAATTTTGCGGATGCGGAATATCGTCATCATCAAAAAAGATAATGTATTCTCCCTTAGCCAAATCCAAGCCGTAATTGCGACAACCCGACAATCCTTTTTGGTAGTCATCCGTACGTTTCACAAACTGAAAACGATGGTCTTGTTTTAAAAAAGGGGCTATAACTTCGTTTGTATTATCGGTACCACCATCATCAATAATCAGACATTCCCAATCTTTATACGTTTGATTTTGGATAGACAAAAGGGTTTCGGCTATAAATTGCTCCCTATTGTAGGTCGCCATAATGATAGTTACTTTCGGGTTCATTTAGCTTAAAAGTTGTTTGTCAATACTACTAATGATTCGATACATACCTATATTTCTTTTGGAATCGAGTTTCGTTTTATAAATAAAAGACAACATCCAAAACAAAAATTGTTCTTTGGGTTTGATATAATTAAATTTCAATGCTTTTTGGTATAACTCTTTTTGAATAGTCGTTTGCTCGTTATCCATTACCATAATTCGACACACAATCTTCACAAAACGACTGAATTTTTGTTGTAGTACATGATCTTGGACTAATTTGTCTTGATAGGTTTTTAAAAGATATAATACACTTTTGGACATTTCTTCGGCCTGACCTGGAAAAGAATACTTTTTTGTGGGCAATACCCGGTAATAATTATCTAACAAGTGAATTCTTTTGATTTTTATATGTTCCAAAAATAAAATTTCAATATGAAAAACAACATCTTCTAAAAGTCTCAAATCAGCTCGAAACTGTACTTTATCGAGCACGCTTCTTCTCCAAATTGAACTCATAACAGCAAATGCAAATCGGTAATTCAAAAAGAGTTCAAGATAATTTTTTTCTGATTCTATTTGGGGGTCACAATTAAATAAATTCCCATAATCTTGGATATTATCTTCAAAAAAATGGGTTGAAAACACCAAACCATCCTGTTCTGGATACTGATTAAAATACTCCAGCCGTTTAAGTAAAGAAAAGTCGGCTAAAATATCGTCGGCATCCAAAAAAATGATAAAATCACCCTGAGCTTTTTCAAGCCCATAGTTTCTAGCAGGGCTTACTCCTTCATTTTTTTTTAGAAAATACCGAAATCTACTGTCTTTTTCAAAATAGGCTTTGGCAACTGCCGGAGTATCGTCTGTACTTCCGTCATCAACAAGAATACATTCCCATTCAGTGTAGGTTTGATTCAAAACCGACTGAAGTGTTTCCGTCAAAAAGGCTGCTTTATTGTAGCAAGGAATGATAATAGAAACTAATGAATTCATAGTTTTGTTAGAAATTTAACAGGGTCGCTTTATAACTCAAACAGCTTTAATCTCTTTTACGACTTCTAACCATCGTCTTCCAAATTTAGCATCTGGTTCCAAATAATTTCCTTCTGCCCACTCGTTCCATGATTTAATGATTATAAAACGAGGGTTTTCTTTATTTTTTTCTAATTCTTCTAAAGCTATTTTAAGATGTTGTTTCCAGTACTCGGGTGTCGCATTTTTAAAAATCATGGCATTATTTCCTGATCTAGCCGAATTATCCCAGTTAGGAAAAACACAAGCAATATATTTTTTATTGATAAAATTTACTCGCAATTTTTC
The DNA here is from genome assembly GCA_031383535.1 of Flavobacterium sp. Classification (GTDB taxonomy): domain Bacteria; phylum Bacteroidota; class Bacteroidia; order Flavobacteriales; family Flavobacteriaceae; genus Flavobacterium. The sequence continues at coordinate 61,896 of JANMZS010000175.1, read as the reverse complement.
AACAGCAATTTTATAATCTAAAACAATTAAGTTGGATTTAACGAATGATAAACCAAACTTTTTAAATAATTTTAGTTCCACTTTTCTTAAAAATGTTCCTGAACGAAATCTAAAAGCTTGTTCATAACGCATAGAACTAAAAACATCAATTCCAACTTGACCGTATATTTGAGGATTTGTCGTTACAGTATTAGAATTAGCATGAGTTCCAACAAACCAAACACCATCAAACCCATTCTCTATTGCTAGTTGATTAAAAACCCCTAAAAAAATTTCTAAATCTGGAATATCATTTAGTTTATAAATATGAAACATTGGTTTGTTATCGATCCTAATGTATCTTTTGTCCTTAAAAAAAGGCAGTAAATAATTGAAATATGTTTTATATCCAACCTCTCCTTGATAGGTTTGTTCGATCAAAACGTTAGAATTATCCAAACCATGCGCAATTCCTTTCCATGTTTCATTTGCCCAACAAAAACAAAATGGTAATTCTATATTTTTATTTACTAACATTGCTTCGGCGGGTTTTTCTAAAAGCATCTTTCCATTGCCAAACCAATATTGATAATAAATAAAACCATTAACACCATACTCTTTTGCCAAATTAGCCTGTTGCTCTTGTATTTCTGAAACGCGCAAATCGTAAAAACCGAGTTCTCCTGGTAATATTGGCTGGTAATGTCCTTTGAACAAAGGTTCGGCTTTGGTTACATTAGTCCATTCTGTAAAGCCTTTTCCCCACCACATATCATTTTCAGGAATAGGATGAAATTGAGGAAGATAATACGCTAAGAATTGAACAGAGCTATTTTTCATTTTCATTTATTTTTAAAACACTTTTAGTCATTTCTAAATAAGATTTACCCCATTTTTGGCAAGGCTCGAGATGATTTCCTTCTGCCCATTCATTCCAAGCGTTAATAAATAAGTATTTTTCGGCATTTTTATGCCATGGGTATTTTTTTATAATATGTTGTAACCAACTTCCATAAATTTCAGGAGTTGAATTAGTAAAAATTATTGCATTATTTTTTCTTCTAGAACTATTATCCCACATTGGAGTTATGCAAGGAGAAACATTATTTTTATAAGCTATCATTTTTTGCTTATTAACAAAATCCTCATATTCGAAAATTCTATCCTTAGGCTTTGTTTCTATTTTTAATGTTTTTAATTTAAGCTTATTTTGAATTTTATTTATTATTCTACCCCTTAAACTTTCTTTTTCTAAAGGTACATTTCCGAAATTGGGTTGAAATTCTGATGCAAAATCAAATCCTAAATCAATTGGATTATCATTTACGCCCCAGCTTTGCATATAGCCAATATGTAACTCTCCAATTCCATTTTGTCTAGCGACATCACGCCAAACTCTTATTGTTTTTTTTATATCTTTAAAAAGATGTGGTCTGTATACCATAAAAACAGGTTTTCCTTCATGTCGAATATATCTAAAATCCGCGAAATAAGTTTGACATAGATATTTCATGTGAGCAATATCGTCTGTATCATTATAATCCTGATACAGCAACACCTCTTTATCTAATCCATCCCAAGTTCTAGTCCAATTTTCGTTTGCCCAACATAACATAAATGGTAAATCTTCTTTTGAATTTTGCATTTTTCGGTTTAAAGGCTCATGCAACATTCGCTTACCATTAAACCAATAATGATAATAGCAAAAACCATGAATACCATATTCTCTAGCCATTGCCTCCTGAGCAAGTCTTGCTTCTTCCAATCTCAAATCATAAAACCCTAAATCTGCAGGTAAATGAGGTTGGTAATGCCCTTTAAAACAAGGTTTTGCTTTCGTTACATTAGTCCACTCTGTGAAGCCTTTTCCCCACCATTGATCATTCTCAGGAATAGGATGGAATTGTGGTAGATAAATGGCTATGGGTTTTATTTTGTTAGGCATAAATTTGATTTTAAAATTCTATTTTTTACTAAACCCTAATTTCTTACATACTCTTAAGCCAAATCTCAGAAACTGAGCAAAGACTTGTTTTAAATATTTTTTTTCTTGTTTTGCTTCAGTAACAGAATATGAACTACAACTTATTAATTCAGAAATAGGTAGTTTACCCAACCCTTTAGTTAACAACAAGAAATTTTTATCTACTTTAAAAGCATTATCAAAATAGGTTGAACTATAACCTCCATCAACATAATTAGCAATGATTTGATCTATATATTCTTTTGCTATCTTATCTGAAAAAAACCATTTAATATTATGATCCCAATCGGCGAGGGATTTGTATTTTAGATTGAAATTACCAATTTTATCGAATACGACTTTTCTAAAAAAAATGGATTGATGACAAATATTCATATGTCTCAATTTTAAATATGTAAATAAACCATCATACTTTTCACCATAGCGAGTTGAAAACACATTGCCATATACTACATCATTATTTTTTAACGCCTCATTATTTAAAACCTGTTCTATCGTAGTTGGTTCGTATAAAGAGTCATCACTTCCCATAAAATATATCCATTCTCCTTTTGATTGAGTGATGCCTTTGTTCATTGCATCATAAATTCCATTATCTTTTTCTGAAGATATTATTAATCTTACGTCATCATAACTTTTGGCTATTTCTAAAGTGTTGTCTGTTGATAGCCCATCCATTATTAATACCTCAAAGTCTGTAAAACTTTGTTTCAAAATACTATCCAAACACACTGCAAGGGTTTTGGCAGAATTAAATGTTGGGATTATAATTGATATTTCAGTCATATTTATTTAAACCAAAAATCTTTTCTAACCATTATAACATTCAAATTAGTGTTAGCATACTCGTAATAACTGTTCTTTACTAGAAAATCTATGAGTTCGTTTCTACGTTCACCAGTACCAATGGGCGAATATTCTGCAGCTTCTACACAAATTACTTTCGGAGAATTATTCTTGAAATCGATGGTTTTTAATATCTCAACTGAATTATCCGTACTAGCAGCATCATAAATCAAGTATTCTAAATTGGGATACCCTTGTCCCAAAACAGACAAAATAGTATCCTCAAGATATTGACCCTGATTATAAGATGGAGTTACTATTGATATTTTGGGGTACATTATTTTAATTTAATTAATCTAAATGTATTAATAATATTTTTAAATAAATTATTATCTGTCTTAATAAGAGTTTTTAAAACATGATAGCTTGTTTTTAGTCTAATACCTTTATAGTGTATGTTTATTATTTTAATTAAATTAGTGTTAGAATAAAGTTTTAATTTTTCAAAATCCTTCTTACCAACCTTGTTTTTAAAATGAGATAACACCCAATTTATAAACTGAATATGACCTAAAACTTTTTCGTGGTTATCTTTATGAGCATTACCGCTGATATTACTAGTACCATATCTCCAGTTTATCTTAGCATTTTTCATACTGCAAATTCCTTTTTCAGTTGCAAAATTTATAGAAGTAGCCCAATCAGCAGCTTGTGCATAATTTGTAAATACAAAACCGCCTAATATATTATATTTTCTTTTACTGAAAATGTGATCAGGCATGCAATGTCCTCTTTTTAGTTGGAGAATATCAAGACACATTTCAAAAGAATTTTCTTCAAAAGGGCTTTCATTATCACAAATTATTTTATTGTAGTCATCAATGACTCTTGTGTTAAATCTATAAACATCATATTTTTCAGAATCCATTTTAATAGTTTCATAAAATGTTTCAACACAGTTAGCGTCTGCGATGTCATCATCGGAAAATAACCAAATCCATTTTTCATCTTTTGTTAATGCAATACATCTATTCCATTGATTTACAATATTTTTGCCACCAATGTTGTTTGAAAACTTGTGATATTTTATAGCTAATTTTTCATTATATTCAGCAACAATTTCTTTTAAATTAAACGGGCTATTGTCATCACCAATATATAAATTGAAATTTTGATTAGTTTGATTCACTAAAGAATCTAAAGTTTGTCTTAAAAATTTACTTTTAAATGCAGGTATTATAATTGCAAGCTGTTTCATTTATTTTTTATTACATATACAGATAACATAACCTGAAGCTATTTTTGATAAATCTATATTTTTAAAATCATAAATTAGACCATTGTGATATTCTATTCCACTTTTGGTATTAATGAAAATTCTTCTAATTTTGTTTTTTATCTTTTTTATTATACTCTTTTTTTCAAAATTATTTGTATTTAAGCAAATATTTTGCATAATAATTTCTTCAATATTAAAACGTTCACTCAATAATTTGGTAAAATCTTGATATGACCATTCAATAACATGATAGGGGTTTATAGGTTTTTTAGTAGTGAAAGGCATTATTGGAGTAGAGATTACTAATTTACCATTTTCATTTAAGTTGTCGTGTAAATTATTAATAAATCCTTTATAGTCAGGAATATGTTCAATAGTTTCAAAACTTATTATGATATCAAATTTTTCTTTATATTTAAATTTTACGGCATCCCCAACAAATCTTTTAATTTTATCATGTTGAAACTTATGGTTTGCATATCTTATTGCATCATTGTCAATATCAACGCCAATTACTTGTTTAGCATTTCCTTCTGTTGCAATAATATATGACCCAAAACCTGAGCCACATGCGATATCAAGAATATTTTTATCCTTAGTTAAATTTATAATGTAATTATATCTATCCAAATGTTCTTCTTCTGTGACTTTGTATAAAAAACCTGGAATCCATCTTTCGGATTCTTTTCTTAAAGTAATGTCAGAAAGAGCTTTTATTTCATAATTTAAGCAAAATATATCTTCCATTAGAGAGTTAGTTTCCATTATTTCCAAATTTGATTTAGGATTAGGTGACCTTGTGATGAGTCTGGTATAAATTTTATATTTTGTATATCAATCGCTTCAATTAAAAATTTCAATCCCTTATCATAATAATCATAGTCTTTTTCTTTAGAGCCAATATATACTTCAATCATGTATGCACCAGGTTTTAAAGGAAAATTAGGGATTTCACAAATTATTTTGTTCTCTCCAGTTTTTATTTCATATTTTTTATCAATATGTAATGAAAATGGTGTTGCAATTCTATTCTCAAGATTATCATTAAAACCAAATCCTAAAACTACATTTGATGCATTTATTTTTGATTCAATTTGGAATTCAAAAAAAGCATTTTTTCCAGTAATAACAGATGTGTTTATGTCACTAGAATATGCTTTTATATTTTTTAAGTACATTTCATTTTCATCATTTGGAAAGATTTCAAAACTTTCAAAATCATTTTGACAATAAGTTTCAATAACATTATCTATTTTTCCGGATGTCACTATTTTCCCCTTTTCCAAAAGAATTCCTGTGTTACATAATTTTTGTATTGCAGTAAGGTTATGGCTCACAAACAAAACCGTTCTTCCTCCTTCACGAGAAATATCCTGCATTTTGCCAATGGCTTTTTTCTGAAACTCGGCATCGCCCACAGCGAGAACTTCATCGATAATTAAAATATCGGGTTCCAGAAATGCGGCTACTGCAAAAGCCAAACGCACATACATTCCGCTGCTGTAGCGTTTTACGGGTGTGTCTATATAACGCTCACAACCTGAAAAATCGATTATTTCGTCTAGCTTAGAAGTAATTTCTTTTTTGGTCATGCCTAGAATGGCTCCGTTTAAATAAATATTTTCACGCCCAGTCATTTCACCATTAAAACCGGTACCTACTTCGAGTAAAGAAGATATGCGACCACGCGATTTTATAATTCCTGTTGTGGGAGCGGCAACTTTAGACAATATCTTTAAGAGTGTCGATTTTCCCGCACCGTTTTTACCTATAATCCCAAGTACTTCGCCTCTTTCCACCTCAAAATTGATATCTTGTAATGCCCAGACATAGTCGCTAGTACCTTTAGTACTTCGGTCATTAGTATCGCCAATTTTAAGATAGGGATTTTCTTTACCGCGTATTTCGTGCCACAAACGATTAAAGTCGTGGCTCAACGTGCCTGTTCCTACCTGTCCGAGGCGGTATTGTTTGGATATGTTTTCGGCTTTGAGGATAATGTCTTTCAAGGGGAGAAGTTAGAAGTTGGAGGTTGGGAGTTGGAGGTTTTGGGTTAATCGTTTAAACAGTGTGAATTTTATTTTTTTTAAGAGGCTATTTATTGGCAAACTAAATTTTTCCGTCGTACAAAGCCGCAATTGGAAAAATTAAATCATAATCATTCCAGTTTAGATTACCGTCTACAATCTTAAATGTATCAAAAAGAGTTTCGTCTAAATATTTTTTTATGGATTGATGTTGTGATTTTGATAAAAAATCCGAAAAATTAACAAATTTTTCTACACCATCATTAAACTGAACTAAAATAGTATAATTCCCAAGATTTTTGGCGCTAATTATAGATATTGTTTTATCTAAATAACTATTTGTGGTTTTGACTGTAATTCTCATCTGATTATATTTTTTTAGTTATTTTTTCAAATTCAATTTCCTTGTGATATATAAAATAGGCTATCCATTTTTCAACAATTTTTTCTGAATAGACTGCTAAAAATGATTCAAAATCTTTTAATTCTTTGTTTACTAATGGTTTTCTGCCTCTAACATTTACTATGTTGATTTCTGTAATTACTCCATTTTCAATACAAAATGTTGCTTTACTTTCAAACTCACCTTTTTTAGCGTGAACGTGAATAGGTTCGTGTTCGTTGGAATAGAAAAACAAAATTATTCCTAGATATTCATATAGTTTTGGCATAGCTGAATAATTTATTCAAACAAAGATAAGAACTATTATTGTAATTCTTTGTAGTCCGAAAAACGAATGAATTTACTCATTTTCTGTCACATTTATTTTCAAAAATACAATTTGAAGTCTTGCTGATACTCTTTTTTTTATTTTTTTTAAACTTTATTTTAACATTGTGCAAGTGTTTCCAAAATTTAGTAGCAATAGGCTTCTTTGGATTTTCTATTATTTCACTTAAAATTTGAAGTACTTGAATGCGTTCTTCATTATGTGATAATTTATGCTCATTAAAAGTAGGTTGCATCAACATATCAATAGCCAAATCATCGTTTTGGTCTATTTCGAGCAATTTAGTAATCAGTTCTTCTTCGGATTCGAATGAATTATAATCGATAAATCTATTGGAATTAAAATCTTGACCTACTAATTTATTCCCCCAATAAATGGGTATACAATCTTTAAAAATGGGTTCTAAAATTTTCTCAGTAGTGTATCCATCATAAACACTGTTTTCAAAAGAAATGACAAACTTATAATCCTTAATGAATTCTAATTTATCAGCTACTTTTCCTCCTACATTATTGAGTAGTGAACCGCCAGAATCAACCTGCTTTACTTTAGAAAGTGTATTAAAAAACCAGAGTCTTTCTTTAGCTCTTGCATTGGACACTACCATACAACAAAATTTAGTTTTAGTTTCCCATTTTTTTATTGCTTCTGCTCTTGTTGGTATGAAGTGCAATTTATCGTTCATGTTAAGTAGGTCAACATACATGGAGTATAACGCAATCTATAATGATTCACTCTGTCATTATAATCAAACGAAAAGGAAAAATCACAAGCCGTGAAATCGGGTCTAACATTTTCGGCAGTGTAAAAAATACGAATACAATTGTACTTTAAATATTTGTTGTCATAACAAGAATAAAATAGTACCTCTGGATTTTCATCAATAATCACATCGTATTTTTGAACCAACAAATTATAGAAATAATTGTTTGTTTTATCGAAACCTGGCCAAAAGTCCACAAAATTTATCTTAATTTCTTTCATGAAAAAAGGTTGTAATTTTTGGTTTTCTTATTCGTTAATAAATTCAAAAAAAACCATTTTACACTTCGTAATGGTTTCAAAATCGCAGTGCCTAATTTATAATCAATCGTGTTTGCATATTTATTGTTTTCTTCTTTTTCTTTATTACAACTTAACAAATAACGATCGACGAAGGTTTCATAATGTTCAAAATATATTTGTTTATTTTTCATAAAAATATACTTTTTATTTTCATTTTCCTTCTGATTCATTTCTTTGCGCCTAGAAACAACATGCTGTCGGTAATAAAAGAGAACTTCTTCGATAATATGTACCTTCCAACCTACCGCACACACTCTCAGGTAAAACTCCCAGTCTTCATAGCCGTTTTTTGAATTTTCGTCATAACCACCCACTTGCTCCCAACATTTTTTTCGGAATAACGAAGTGCCAACTGCATCATTATAAAATAAAAAATCTACTGTTGACTTTCCTGTCATTCTATAAATCTGAAATAATTTATCGGCTACAAAATACTGCCCCCAACTGCTCACGATACCCAATTCGTCATGGGCTAACAAGACCTTCATTGCTTTTTCAAGAAAGGTAGCTTCGTATTTATCATCGGCATCTAATGTCAAGATAAATTCATATTTAGCTTTGTCAATCCCTACATTTCGAGCATTACTTACACCTCCGTTTTCTTTATACAAATAGATAAACCGAGAATCTTTGGCTTCCCATTTTTTAGAAACTTCCGCAGTATTATCCTGACTTCCATCATCCACAATGATACATTCCCAATGGGGGTAGGTTTGGTCATCAATAGACTGCAAGGCTTCGTTCAAGTATAGAGCGAGGTTGTAGCAGGGAACGATAATGGAGGCTTTAGGATGATTCATTTTATAAAGTATTATTCTAATTTTTTCTTGTTTAAATTTTCAGAAAGTTCCTTAAAATTTTGATTACTTACAATTTTATTACCCGACTTTTGCTCTAAGTCCTTACGTGCTTTACCCGCAACGCCTCCGCCAGCTTTGGCAGCTTTATGATTCTCTATAAAACCTTTTGCATTTTTGTTTTTAGCTATTTCAGTTGTTGATGCTTCTCCAAGCATAGTAAAGATAAGTTCCAAGTCAGTCATATGATCTCGAAGATTGTCAGATGATTTTGTTAATCCTTTTAGTTTTTTATAATCACTAGGAATAATTCCAAATGTTGCTTTGCTTATTTCTGCGGTTAAAATAGAATACTCTTTTCCTTCTTTTACTCCTCTTTTTTTCCATTCATTAGTCAGTTCATCACGAACTAAAATCCCACGAATTCGTTTTTCTATCCATTCATCACTGTAACCTTTAGCCTTATAGGTAGCTCTAATGCGTTCTTGTGCTAACTCTGGGTTTTCTATTTCGGCTATTCTTTCCGCTCCAACGTGTGCTAACCATTGTTTGAAAGGTTCTGCTTTTGGTGAAGGAATAGATTGGATAATTCGCAACAATCCTTGTTTTGTAGCACAATCGGTTGCATACTTTTTACCATCGCTTGACTCTAATTTCAGTTGTCGACAAATTGTCGATAACTCAAACCCTGAAACTTTTTCACGCTTTTTCATCCTGTACCAATAGTCTTTTGGATCACTACTGCCTGTTAAAACGGCTACAACATCTACCACCGCAAAATACCACTCTTGCTCCTCTTCGTTCCAATCGGAACGAATTTGTTGGTTTTCAAATAGTTTTAAATTTGTCATTTAGTATGGTTTTTAATTTATTGCCGTCATTTTCAGCTCTATTTTTGATATAAATACTTTGAGCTACTTGATTTATAATTTACATCATCCACAATAATACATTCCCAATCGGTGTAGGCTTGGTTATAAATAGACTACAAAGCTTCGTCCAAGTATTGAGCGAGGTTGTAGCAGGGAACGATAATGGAGACTGGCGTATTATTCATGTTTAAAACTATTATTGTGCTACTTTTTCTATATTTTAGATAAAAGAAAACTTCTTAAATCTATTGCTAATATTCCCTCATTGGTATTGCCTTGAAAGGCATCAAGAGTGATAACCATTTTCGGAAAATTATCTTTAATCTTCTTTAAATTTCCAAATTCTCGTTCCATTGTTTTTGCCTCATTGATAGACAATGCTACTTGCACATATACCTTTTCGCCAGCACGCTGGGCAACAAAATCAATTTCTAGAGACCCTAAATTACCCACATGTACTTGATAGCCTCTAAAAAGCAAATGATTATACACCACATTCTCCATAATTTTCCCCCGATCTTCTAGACGATAACCCCACAATGCATTTCGAATGCCTAGATTCTCAAAATAATATTTTTCTCCTGTTTCAAAAATACGTTTTCCCACCAAATCGTATCTGCTAACTCGGTGTATCAAAAAAGCATTGACCAAATGGTCGCTGTACGTTTGCACCTGATTTGAAGCGATATTGATACGTTGTGACTTTAAAAAATCACTAATTTTTTTGGCCGAAAAAAGACTGCCAATGTTGCTGGCCAAAAATAAAACCAGTTGTTCTAAAAACGAAACATTGCGAATTGAAAACCGATTGATAATGTCTCGATACACAATGGTATTGTAAATATTTTTTAGATATTCATAGACAACAACTTCTTCTAATACAAGATTTTTCAAATAAGGAAGTCCTCCGTATTGGAGATAGAGCTCCAGCGTTTGGACACTATCTTCTAAGGAATGAAAAACTAAAAACTCGGGATAAGACAAACTATAAATCACAATTTCGATGGCTCGCCCACTCAAATAACCCGCAATATCACCCGACAACAATTTGGCATTGCTCCCCGTGCAATACAAATCTATATCCTCATGAAGTAACAAAGAACGCAGTGCTGTTTCAAAATTTTCTATGTCTTGAATTTCATCTATAAAAACGTAGGTTTTGGTAGTGTTTGACTTTTGTTGTAGAACATAATCGTGCAAATCTTGTGCTGTTTGAATTGCCGAGAAAGCAATATCCTCTTTATTGATATAAACAATAGCAGTTTGACGCTCTTGCTCCAACAAATAATCCATAATTTGAAATAATAAATAACTTTTGCCTACACGGCGTTGCCCCGTAAAAACCTTAATCAAGTTCTTACCTATAAAAGGAATAACCCGCTTGAGGTAGTCTTCTCTTTTTACAATAGGATTAGGTATTTTAAAAGACATTAGTTTAATTTACATTTAAAATTTTTACAAATATATAAAAAATTTTAAACATACTTTAAATTTAACATTAATAAACAATATTTTTTAAACATATTTAAAACTATTTGAAATAGTAACACATTGATAGTTTTACAAATATTCCTTTTAGATAGTATTTAATATGTCCTCACAAATGGAACGATGATAGAGACTGAAGGATTTGTCATTTTATATTAATCTCTAATTTTTATTATGCTCATTTTTTTGTTTATTTAATATAAAAACCCAAACAACCATAAAGGAATCGTTACATCGGATCCTATTTCAACATCGTCTTTTACTATAAAAGCATTTTGCAATGCTGCAATTTGTTCCTGTTTTTTGTTTCTGCCTCCTAATTCAAATTCATGCATTCCATCGACTTTAAAATCTACTGTTTTAGAGGCAAAAACTGCATACTTGTACCGTACTTGGTTCAAAAAAAAGGTTTCTCTTATGTTCCCCTTATTTGCATCGTTACCCAAGTTATACATCAAATTAGAGTTGTTTAAATAAATTTTTTCTGGTTTTCCTAAACTATTAATCCCTTTGTCTTCTACAAACAAAAGTTGCAGAAGCTGAGCGTCATTCAACAATTTTAAATAATTTTTCATGGTGTTGAGACTTATCCCGGTTCGCTCACTAATAGCGTTCATATTAGGCTTAAAAGGAACTGAATTACTAATTACCGCCAATAATTTTTTTAACAAAACACTATTCGAAACTGGAATGGAAGCATATTGTGGAATATCAACTTCTAAAACCGTGAGAATCACTTCGCTCAATTTTTGATGAAATGATTTTTTGTTTTCGATGTAAAAGGGATAATAGCCATAATCCAAGTAATCCTCAAAATACTGCAAAGGTTTTATTTTTTGTGTAATAGCCATGCTGATAGCGATGTGATTGTCGATAATATCTTTGAGCGAATAACTATCTAATTTGATTTGGGTTTCAAACTGAATAAATTCTCTAAAAGACAAGCCTGGCATAGTATACATCACTACACGCCTACTCAAATCAGCTTTTGCTTGTTGGATATGCAGTAAGGACGAACTGGTAAAAACCAACCTCAGATGAGGCATATCGTCATAAATATTTTTAATTTCGATAGCCCAATTAGGATATTTATGAACCTCATCGATGGCAATAAACAACCCTCCTTTTTTATAAAAATCGTTTACTAAATCATAAAGCGTGTTTTCGAGAAAATACAAATGATCCAAACTAACATACAAAACACTTTTATTAGGCTCAAAATTCAAACGAATGTACTGCAACAATAGCGTAGTTTTGCCTACGCCACGACTTCCTTTTATTCCAATAAATCGGTTATTCCAATCTATAGTATGGATAAAATCTCGCACTTGCTGGGTTTGTACCAGAGCGTATTTTTCATAAAATTGGGCGACTAATTTTTGCACGTCTCTATTTTTTTACAAATATAACTAAAAACGTCAACGTATTGATGTTTTTTTAATAAATTAACATCAATGTGTTGATGTTTTTTTGTTAATTTATTTTCGCCTACAATTTACTGTAATACTTCATCTAAGTATTTAGCAAGTTTGTAACAGGGGGATAACAATGGATACTTTAGGATTTGTCATACTATTTGAACTACTAATTAGTGTTTAAAAGCATAAATCATCCCAGAGATGGAAGTCAAATACCTTGAAACCACTCTGAAATTATTTTCAATCAATACATTTTCAAGACTCTCGGCACCTTTATCATGCCACTCGATGAGCAATACATCTATTTCGGTCAAGATAGCACTATCATTCAATCTTTTAAGTATTTCATATTCGGCACCTTCACAATCTATTTTCAAAACCTTTTTCAGTCCTTTGTGCTTTACAAACAAATCAGGAAGTATGTCGTTTATATCCTTAATCTTAATTTCTATTTCTTTTGAATTATTTTTATCGATTACAAGACTTGACTCCAATCGAATACCACAATTGCCTTTGGCTTGAGGGTTGTAAAGCACTTTCTCCACTCGGGTAGTCGCTCCTAAACCAATATTAAAAGCTTCAATTTTGGTTGACAACTCTTTATTCAATGCTACATTGTATATTGCTTGTTGATATGTGTTTACAACAGGTTCAAAAGAATATATTTTTTCTACATTTTTTTTTAATCCAAAAAATAAAGAACTAATGCCGATATTCATTCCGATATCAAAAACGACCAAGTCTTCATTGGACAAAAGATTATAGTCTTTTTCGACAAAAACTTCTTTGAGTATAAAAAACTCTTCGGAAGTTTCGATGTATAATTTCAAATCATTAAACCTAACTAAAACTCCTTCTTTATGATTCTCTAAAGCTAAGTCTGGGAAATATTTTTTAATTACAATCAAATCAGCAGCAGATTTATAAACCAAATTATTAGGGTCATTTTCTAGCGCAAAACTTTTTACAAAATTTTGATACTGTTTTTCCTTTATTCCTGTATTTACTATTTTAAAACCTAAGCTTTTTAATAACGAATGTATTAGCTTTTTCATAATTTCATTTTTTAACACTAAACTTTTCAACATACACTTGTTGTATTCCCTCTCTCAAATGTATTGAATGTTTCCAGCCCAAAGCATGTAATTTAGTTGTATCAGTTAATTTTCTAGGTGTTCCGTCGGGTTTTGTGGTATCAAAAATAATTTTTCCTTGAAAACCAACTATATCATTTATTAAAATAGCCAGATCATTGATAGAAATTTCTTCGCCAGTGCCAATATTTACAAAACCTTTTTCATTATAATTTTGCATCAAATACACACAGGCGTCTGCCATATCTGTAGCATGCAAAAATTCTCTTAATGGTAATCCGCTGCCCCATACGGTTACTTCTGAATGATTATTTGTTTTAGCCTCGTGAAATTTTCGCAATAAAGCAGGTAATACATGAGAATTTTGCAAATCATAATTATCATTCAACCCATATAAGTTAGTGGGCATTACGGATATAAAATTACAATCATATTGCGCCCGATAGGCATCACACATTTTGATTCCTGCTATTTTTGCTATAGCATAGGCATCGTTAGATTCTTCTAACAAACCTGTTAAAAGATAGTCTTCTTTCATAGGCTGTGGTGCCATTTTTGGATAAATACAAGTTGAACCTAAAAAAAGTAATTTACTCACATTATTCTTGTAACTTTCATGAATCACATTAGATTGAATGAGGATGTTCTCATAAATAAAATCAGCTTTATAGGTTGCATTAGCTACTATTCCGCCTACTTTGGCGGCAGCCAAAAAAACATATTCTGGTTTTTCGGTAGCAAAAAAATCAGCCACATCTTGTTGATTAATCAAATTCAATTCCGAGGAGGTTCTTGTAATAATAGTAGTAAACCCTTTTTGTTTCAGGTTTTTCACAATAGCACTTCCCACCATTCCTCGATGACCCGCCACATATATTTTGGAATCTAAAACCATGGCAACTATTTATTATAATTTTGAAGGTATTTTTCTTTTTTAAACAATTCAACATCTGCCTGCATCATCTCTTTTATAAGCATTGGGAGTGTGTATCTAGGTTTCCAACCTAATTTTGTTTTGGCTTTGGTATTATCTCCTATAAGTAAATCGACTTCGGTGGGACGAAAGTAATTAGAGTCAATTTGAATCACCACTTGTCCTATTTGAAATTCATAATCATCATTGACTGTTGTCTTTACTATTCCGATTTCATTTACTCCTTCTCCTTTGAATTCTAGTTCGACACCAACTTCATTAAATGCCATTTTTATAAATTCACGAACAGAAGTTGTTACGCCGGTGGATATTACAAAATCTTCGGCTTGGTCTTGTTGCAACATCAACCACATAGCCTCAACATAATCTCTAGCATGACCCCAATCCCGTTGCGAATCAATATTTCCCATATACAGCGTATCTTGTAAACCCATTGCCATTTGAGCAATTCCACGAGTAATTTTTCGGGTTACAAAAGTCTCTCCTCTTAAAGGGCTTTCATGATTAAATAAAATACCATTACAGGCATACATACCATAAGCTTCGCGATAGTTTACCGTGATCCAAAAAGCATACATTTTAGCTACAGCATAAGGCGAACGGGGATAAAAAGGGGTTGTTTCAGATTGTGGCACTTCTTGAACTAGTCCATATAATTCGGATGTTGAAGCTTGATAAATTCGTGTTTTTTTGGTTAATCCTAATAAACGAACGGCATCCAAAATTCGAAGTGTCCCTATTCCGTCAGTATCAGCGGTATATTCAGGAATATCAAAACTCACTTTGACATGGCTCATGGCGCCTAAATTATATATTTCGTCAGGCTGAGTTTCTTGTATTATTCGAATTAAATTAGTTGCATCGGTCAAATCTCCATAATGCAAAATAAAATTCTGATTGTCAATATGAGGATCTTCATATAGGTGATCTACCCTTTGAGTGTTAAACAAAGAACTTCTTCGTTTTATACCGTGAACTTTATATTTTTTTGACAATAAAAGTTCAGCTAAATAAGCACCATCTTGTCCTGTTACCCCTGTAATTAATGCTACTTTCATTTACTTAATTGCTATTTTTTTGAATAAATTATGTGAAGACAACCTAACAAATAGACTATTTATTATCCTCTAAACGGTATCGATAAAATTTTTCTCTGTTTTATTAAAGATTAACAAACCTGATAAAAAAACAGCTATTGTTATTACAATTGTATATAAAAGCCCTAAAACTGAAAAATGGCCTATTCCCAATAGCATATACCGCGTTAATTCAATAATATATGCCAATGGATTGTATTGAACCAACCAAGCATATTGAGGCATTTTAGTTTGTAATAGTGCCATAGGATACATCACAGCAGATAAATACATTAACAACTGTACCCCAAAACCGATGAGATAACTAAAATCTCTGTATTTAGTAACTAAAGAAGAAATAATCATTCCTAATCCGAGTCCGAGTACTCCCATTAAAACAACAATTAAAGGAAAAAAAAGTGTAGTAAAATTGAGACTAATGGTAGCTCCATGAAGAAAATAATAAACATAAAATACAATAAAAATAAAAAATTGAATTCCAAATTTTAATAAATTAGAAATCACAATTGATATTGGCACTATTAACCTGGGAAAATATACTTTTCCAAAGATTCCTGCATTACTTCCAAAGGTATTTGAAGTACCTGTAAGACAAGCCGTAAAATAATTCCAAACCGTTATTCCTGCTAAATTAAACAAAAAAGAAGGAACGACACCTGTTTTTATTCCTGCAACATTATTAAAAATAATTGTAAAAGTAAAAGCCGTAAACAAGGGTTGTATTAAGTACCACAATGGGCCTAAAATAGTTTGTTTATAAACCGTTACAACATCTCTTTTTACAAAAAGGAATAACAAATCTCTGTATTGCCAAACTTCTTTTAAGTTGAGTGTGAAGAATTTATTTTTTGGCGTTATTTCAAACAACCAGTCATTTTCGGTAGTATTCATTTTTAATTCAAAAATCTATTTGATTAATATAAAAAGGGGTTGAAATCAATCCTTTATTGGCAAATATAATAATTTAAAAATAAGAAATAGATCAAAAAAATTTGAATAGAACCCCTTTGAAAATGGAAGTAAATCATTGAAAATTTGAAAATTCATCTTTTATATCAATTACTATTTTTTATTTAAAAACAGTCTTGAAAAAAATTCACTTCTATTAAATAAACCACCTTTCAATAAAGTATGAAATTGTTTACCTTTGCTTTATGATATCATTTTTTAAATCAAAACCTGTACTCAAAGATTTAATTCCGGATAATTATGTAGATATACATTCGCATCTTTTGCCAGGAATTGATGATGGGTCTACGTCATTTGCCGAAACTTTATTGTTATGTCAAGGTATGTTGAAAATTGGATTTTCTCAATTTATAACTACTCCACATATTATTGAAAATGTATGGAACAATACAAAAGACCAAATACAGATACTTGAAAAAAACACAATCGAGGAGTTAAAAAAAAATAATATTTCAGTTCCTTTTAAAGCTGCTGCTGAATACCTTATGGACGAACAGTTTATTCGTCTTTTTCAATCTGGTGAGTTGCTTACTTTAAAAGGCAATTATGTATTAGTTGAAATCTCATATACCAATCCGCCTATTCAATTGTATTCTATTATTTTTGACTTGCGCATAGCAGGTTATATTCCTGTTTTAGCACATCCTGAACGCTATGTTTTTTATCATTACAATTTCAATGAATATGCTAAATTGAAAAAAGCAGGATGTCTTTTTCAATTAAACTTGCTGTCGGTAGTTGATTATTATGGGGTAGGGATTACAAAAATTGCTGAAAAACTTTTGAAAAAAGGGTTATATGATTTTGTAGGTTCAGATATACATCACTACAATCATCTTTCAACATTTAACGAAAAAGTAAAATTAAAAGATCTAGTTGCTCTAAAAGAAGTAATTTCTAATAACAGTTTTTTTGCAAAATAATAACATAACAGCCAGAAAAAAAATAGCTGGCTGTTATGTTAAATTATATTTTGAATACTTTTTTAAACCAAGATTTTTTTTGAGGTATATTTCCATAGCCATACCCATAGCCATAATACCCATAATACCCATAACTGGCTTTTGAAGGATTAGTATCATTAAGGAGCATACACATATTAGGTAATTTTTTTTCATTATAAAGTGTATTTGGAATATGTAACATCCCTTTTTCGAGGAAATTAGCCCGCACTAAATAAACAAAACAATCTGCATACTTAGCTAACAATAAAGTATCTGTTACTAAACTTACAGGAGATGTATCAACAATAATATAATCATATTGCGATTTTAAATATTTAAAAAGATTCTCCACTTTTTCACCCATAAGCAATTCTGCTGGATTGGGTGGAATTATTCCTGGAGGCAATATATCAAAATTTTTAAATCCATCTTGTTTAAGAATTAAGTCCTCAATTTTTAAATCTTTTGAAGACAAGTAATTAGTAACACCCCTATCATCTGGTAATAAAATATATTCTTCTAATTTAGGATTTCTAATATCCATACTCATCAGTAAAACTCTTTTACCCGTTAATGCAAATGTTGCAGCAAGGTTTAAGGATACGAATGTTTTACCTTCTTTAGGAAAAGTAGACGTTAAAAATATAGTTTTAGCTTGTCCATCAATCACATTACTAAGCATAAACTGTAGATTAGTACTTATAATTCTTAGCGCTTCGGCAGAACTAGATCTACTGTCAGATCTCATAATCTCATTAGGCGTATCTGATTTTGGCAAATCTCCAACAAAAGGTATTTTGGTTTTTTCTTGAATATCAAAACGACTTTTAATCTTATTATCCAATAAATCAATCAGATAAAAAATAGAAAGTGGAAAGAAAAGCCCAAATAAAAGAGCTACTAAATATATGGTGTCTTTATTTGGCAAAACAGGTACTAATAGTGCCTTAGGCTTGTCTATAATTCTTGCATTTGATATAGTAGCCGATAAGTAAACTGCTGATTCTTCTCTTTTTTGTAACAAATACAAATAAAGACCTTCTTTTACTTTTTGTTGTCTTGAAATTGCTTTAAACTGACGTTCCATAACAGGAATCTTAATAATTTTTTCATCCAAATTATTTTCGCCTGTTTTTAAATTAGATTTTTGATTTTGCAAACTCGTTTGAAATCTTGTTAAACTTGATGTCAAATTTTGCTTAACCGAATTGATTTGTTGTTCAAGCTTAATAACCGATGGATTCGTTACCGTTGCAGATTTTAAAATTCTATTTCTATCGTTAATCAATTGATTATACGAATTAATTAGGGTTGAAATATCGCTTTGACCCGAAATAATATTATTGGGCATCAAATCTGCATTGGTACTCTTCTTAACATAATCAATGATAGAAGGAATTAATTCTAATTGTATATCTAACTCATCTATTTTTTTGTCAAACTCGCTAGACTCTTGACTTAAACGACTTGATTCAGATTCAACATCCAATACATTATTTGATCTCTTAAAGCTCTCGACATTTTGCTCGACACCATCTAGTTCTTGTGTTACTAGTTTAAGACGCTTTGAAATAAAATCAGAAGATTTTTCAATAATTATATTTTTTTGATTTACAGCATCTTGGTTGTAAATTTTAATGTAATTATCTAAAAAAGTTTCAGCTTTTGTAATACTCGGGTCTACTATAGAAATATTGACAAATCCCCCTGCAGTAATTGAAGGTGTGATTTTAATTCGATTTCTAAAACTACTCACCACTTGATCCAAAGGAGAAACTACTATCGATATGGTTCTTTTTTCTTTGCTGTAAGAATTTTGACGTTCTTTCGATTTATTAATAGTTAAATAGCCGTATTTTGTTTTAATCAATTCTCCGTATCTAAACCTTTTTTTGTTATTTAACAGAATATTTACCCCTCCGCTATTGAATTCTTTTTCTAAAATAAAAGTATCAGTACTTAGTTCTAAAAAATTAATTTCAAAACTTGAATTATAAAATGATTGCGTAACGTTACTGAAATCAACAATTATTGGTGGATTTGCAAACAATTCTGTATCAAGAATTTTACCCTTTACTAATAAAGCTATGTTTAAATTTAAGCTTTTTACTGTTTTTTCAAATAAAGTTCTTGATTTAAGAATTTCAATTTCGCTACTGACATTATTATTTATTTTTCCTAACAAACCAATATCAGATAAAGAACTTAATTCAGGATTAAGTGTTCCTTGATCATCTTTCAACATAATTGTTGTAGATGCCTGAAAACTTGGAGCAGTATAATACCTTATATAAATAAATGCTAGCGACAAACAAATAAACACACTCAATAAAAACCATTTCCATTGAAATACGTAACAATTAATAAGTGCGTTTATATTAAATTCTTGTTCGATTTTTTCGCTTGAAATAGTATTTTCCATTAAAACTTACTTTTATTTGATAACACTTTGAAGAACAAAATAAGTGATTATTGACCCCACTAAAGTATATAGAATATTAGTCAAAGGTCCCTTAGCATTAGCTTGAATTGCCACTCGGTTTGGCTCAACATACACCATGTCATTTTGTCTTAAATAATAGAAAGGTGAGTTAATAAAATCAGTTTTCGTAATATCGACTCTATTATAGGATACAACTCCATCAACTTGTCTTATAATTAATATATTATCCCTTTTGGCTTGTATTTTTAAATCACCCGCTTTTAACAATGCATCAACCAAAGTAAACCGCTCTGTGTCAAAATTATAGATTCCTGGCGCAGCTACCTCGCCTTGAACTGTGACTTTATAATTACGAATTGTGACAATAATTAAAGGATTTTTTATGTATTGGGAAACTTTATCAGTCAACATTTTCATTAATTCTGTTCGGGTTAGCCCACCAACCTTTAAACTTCCTAAAATGGGTAAGTTAACAAAACCATTGACATCAACTAGATAAATAGAGCCATTTTGTTGATTCTGACCACCACTATTCGATTGTAAATTATTGTTATTTATATTAAAAGGTTTTGAAATTTCTGAATCTTCACAAGTGACATTAATCATAAGTAAATCATCAGGTTGAATTCTAATTTCGTATGAATTTGTTAATTCTTTATTTTGAATTTTTTTTACATTGCTGTAATAAATCATGGTTTTTTTAGAGACACATGAAAAAAAGAAAATGGAAACTAATACTAAAAGGACAAACTTTTTAAATAAAAAAAAATTTTTCATTGATTTTATGTTTTTAAAGGAGCAAATATAACCATTCCTATTTGATTAAAATTTATAAAAAACAAAATAAAATCTATGAAATAAAAGAAGTGAAAGAATTTATATAAAGAGAAAGAAAAAAAAATTAAGCCTATTTGTATTGACGCTTAAAATTTTATTAGGCAAAAATAAGTTAGTTATCTAATATTTGAAAGCACGAGTTCATACTTTTAAATTCAGGAACTATTTTTTTCATTTTTGACACTATATCTTCATTGTCAAAATATTTTGACATCCCTATAAGTTCATCAATCTCTGAATGAATAAATTCATCTTGTTCATCAACAACTTGCTCAATCATTATTTTGGGATGGTGCGTATTTAGCGTTTTTGAAGTATGATTGAGTAGTTCTTCATACAATTTTTCACCTGGTCGTAATCCTGTAAATTGTATTTTGATTTCTTTATCAGGAGAAAATCCAGCTAGTTTAATCATTTTATTGGCTAAATCTATAATTTTAATTGGCTTACCCATATCAAATATATATATTTCACCTCCTCGACCCATTGTAGCTGCTTCTAACACTAATTGACAAGCCTCAGGTATGGTCATGAAATATCGAATGATATCAGGATGCGTTACTGTTATAGGCCCTCCTTCGGCAATTTGTTTTGTAAATAAAGGCACAACAGAACCGTTTGAACCAAGAACATTACCAAAACGAGTGGTGATAAATTTAGTATAAGCACATTTCTTTTTGAATTGTAAGGACTGAACATATATTTCGGCGATTCTTTTACTAGCACCCATTATACTACTCGGATTTACCGCTTTATCAGTCGATATCATAACAAACTTTTCGACTTTGAATTCGCAAGATAAATCAGCCATATTCTTAGTCCCTTCGACATTTGTTTGGATGGCTTGTGAAGGATTATCTTCCATTAATGGAACATGTTTGTAGGCAGCAGCATGAAAAACAATTTGTGGTTTAAATTGATTAAAAACTTTATTCATGGCTTCTTTATTTCTAATGTCGCCAATAATAGTATGAACCTTAAAATTAGGTTTTATACTTTCTAATTCAAGAGTCAAATTATGCAAGGGTGTTTCTGCCTGATCCAAAATAATTATTTCTCCTGGATTAAACATAATTACTTGTCGAACTATTTCACTTCCAATAGAACCTGCTCCCCCAGAAATCAATATTTTTTTTCCTTCTAATTGTTTTGAAATTGATAAACTATCCAAGACAATAGGTTGTCTTTCAAGCAAATCTTCTATCTGTATTTCCTTTACATTTTTAGAAATCTCCTTTTGATTCTCCCAATTAGAAATTGATGGCGCAGTAAATATTTTATAGTCAAATTCTAAACATTGATCCACAAGTACCAACTGTTCCTCTTTTGATAAACTTCTATCGGCAAGTATAATACCCTTTGCACCCACTGTGCGCATTAAGTTGGGTAATTTTTTTCCTTGGATAAAAATAGGCAAGTCTAACATTCGCTTTGTAGCATTCTGATTATTTTTGTCAACAAATCCAAGAATCTTAAAACGGGAAGGAGTTTCAAATTTCAAAGCCTTTGCCACATAAATTGCATTGGCATCCGTCCCATAAATAATTATTTTAGTTAAATTTTGATTGTTTTTTTTGGAAGTATAAAAATCGAAAGTTTGCTTTACAATCACACGATATAAAAACAATCCACAAAAGGTTAATATAACATTTATAAATAGAGCTGTGTTTGAATACGCTTTTTGATGATAGGTAAATTCAAAAAAAACATTTAAAAAAATAAAAAAAAGCAAAACAGCCGACTGAGAAAAGAAAATCTTAACTGCATCTATATAGGAAGAATGTCTTATGATACCCGCATAAGTCCTAAATAACCAAAAGAAAAAAACATTAACCCCAAAAAACAGTACGATAAATCTAGTAGCATGTGTTCTAATAATATAATCCAATCCCGTACCCTCAAATAAAAGATAGGTTAATATAAAAGAAGCTACTAAAACAGAACAATCAATCAATACTATTATCCACCGAGGCAAATAATTTAGATTATTTATTTTAAAAGTTAAATTCTTTCTTGAAAAAAATGTTGAAAAAGAGACACTCTCTTTATTGTATTTATTATTCAAAACTTATTCTTTTGCGGAAAAATTAAATTCACTTATTTTGCTATTTAAAATTGGAAATTGAATTTTAAATTAAATATGCAATAAAATAAACAATTTAAAATGGAAAAACCAAATAAAAGCAATTAAATTACATTTTTATAATATTTTGTTAGCACTAAACTTATAAAATATCATTGATTTACTGTTTTTTATATTTTATTAATTGAAGTAAATAAGTACCATAACCAGACTTTAATAATGGATGTGCCAACGCTTTTAATTGGTCGTCATTAATATAATTTTGGCGCCAAGCAATTTCTTCAATACACCCTACTTTTAATCCTTGTCTTTCTTCTATCACTTGAACAAATTGTCCTGCTTGCATTAAACTGGCAAAAGTCCCAGTATCCAACCAAGCATTTCCTCTTCCTAAAATCCCTACTTTTAACAATCCTTTTTCTAAATAGACTTTGTTAATATCGGTAATTTCATATTCGCCTCTGGCACTTGGTTCAATATGCTTGGCAATTTCAACCACACTATTGTCATAAAAATAAAGACCAGGAACAGCATAATTAGATTTAGGGTTTTGGGGTTTTTCTTCTATTGATAATACTTTATTTTCTTTATCAAACTCAACCACACCATATCGCTCAGGGTCAGCTACATGATACGCAAACACAACACCTCCTTTTGGGTTTATATTAGATTGTAATAACTGTGGCAAATTGTCACCAAAGAAAATATTATCTCCTAAAACTAATGCTACAGAATCATCGCCTATAAATTTTTCTCCTATTACAAAAGCTTGTGCCAAACCATTTGGAACAGCTTGTTCAGCATAACTGAATTTACATCCTAAACTAGAACCATCTCCTAATAATTTTATGAAATTAGGCAAATCGTGTGTCGTTGAAATAATTAGTATTTCGTTTATTCCCGCCATCATTAATGTTGAAAGTGGATAATAAATCATCGGTTTGTCATACACAGGCATCATTTGCTTACTTATTGCTAAGGTTAAGGGGTGTAATCTTGTACCCGATCCTCCTGCTAGAATTATTCCTTTCATCTGTTTATAATATTTGTTATTTATTGGAAGACCTGTCTGCCGACAGGCAGATGGAACGCCTATAATCATATTCTTGTGTGTTAATGATAATTGTCTTGGGCGTTTCCTATTGGGTTATGAGTTATGGGTGACTAAATTAATGATATTGTTTGAATTGTTACTTTCTTACTAAACATTACTCACTTTTAAATAAACGGTTCACTACTGTCTTAATTCTAGTTCTTTCGTCGTCAGTGAGATTTGAACCCGAAGGAAGACAAAGTCCATTTTCAAATAAAGTTGCTGCTACGTTTGTGCCATAATAAGGATATTGCTCGAAAATTGGTTGAAGGTGCATTGGTTTCCATAGCGGTCGACTTTCTATATGATCCGCTTCTAAAGCCAAACGCATTGTTTCTCTGTCTATTCCATTTGTCAATTCATAATCTATTGTGATGGCACTCAACCAATAATTTGAAAAATAATCTGAATTAGGAACTTCAAAAACTTTAACGCCTTTAATTTTCTTAAATAAATCAACATAAAAATCATGCATGGCTCTTCGCAATGCAACATGATTGTCTAAAACTTCCATTTGACCCCGACCTATTCCGGCACAAATATTACTCATTCTGTAATTATATCCTATTTCGCTGTGCTGATAATGGGGTGCTTCATCCCTTGATTGGGTGGCAAAAAAAACGGCTTTATCTTTCAACGCTTTCGTTTTAGTTACAATGGCTCCTCCTCCCGAAGTGGTGATAATTTTATTTCCATTAAATGACAATACTCCAATATCGCCAAAAGTACCGCATTTTTGCCCTTTATAACTACTCCCTAAAGCCTCGGCACTATCTTCCAAAATTGGAATTTCATAGCTGTCAGCAATTTCCCTAATGGCTTGTACGTTATAAGGGACTCCATATAAATGAACGGCAATAATGGCTTTTGGCGTTTTACCCTTTGCGATTCTATCTTTTATTGCTTCTTCTAAAGCCGTAGGGCAAATATTCCAAGTGTCCCACTCACTATCAACAAAAACAGGTATTGCGCCTTGATATAAAATAGGATTCGCCGATGCCGAAAAAGTCATGCTTTGGCAAATCACCTCATCACCAGCCTTTACTCCCAGCAAAACTAAGCCTAAATGAATAGCGGCAGTTCCTGAACTTAGTGCCCCAATATGTGAATCATTACCTAAATAGTCCTCCAAGTCTTTTTCTAAACCGTTGACATTAGGTCCGAGTGGTGCCACCCAATTGGTATCAAAAGCATCCTGAACAAACTTTTGTTCATTGCCCCCCATGTGTGGGGACGAAAGCCATATTTTGGAATTATTCATTTTGGTAAAATAAGTTAATTTGAACCCCAATTTTTTTATTATCTAAAATAAAATAAGCCGATTCATTATGGTCATTGGTTGTAAGGGCTCTAATTTTATTAATTAAATCAATTGCACTGCCATTTTCTGAAATATTAATTTCTTGTAATGCTTTTAATTCCTTTTTTTGGTGTGAAGTTCCTTTGTCTAATTGCTTTATCCGTTTTGGATTTAGTTCTGAAAGAGAATCAAATGCCTCAAAAAAAACTTCTTCTTCTAACTTTAATACTCTTTTATATAATGAGTTCGCAGTATCTGTTGGGTAAACGTCTATTGCTTTTTGATGAATGATATCGCCCTCATCTAATGCCTCTTCCATAAAATGAAGTGTTGCCCCATAAGGACAACCCTCAATTATTGCCCAAGAAGGGGTGTGCCAACCTTTATTATAAGGCAAATAAGCCGGATGCAAATTAACAACCCCAATTTTTGGAATAGCTAAAATTTCGGTAGGAATGATGTAAGGAAAATGAATTCCAAAAATATAATCCAATTCTAAACTAGACAAAAATTGAATTACTTCAGGGTTTTTAAATTCATTTCCCCTAAAAATTAATGCCTTTTCTAATCCCGAAATTTGAATTAAATCCTCATCATGAGAAGCTTTATCAAAATCACTAATTAAAAGTGCAGATGGTTTGAAACCTCTACTAATTATAAATTTTAATATGGTACAACTAATTTTTCTGTCACCAGCAAATGCAAATTTCATAAGGAATTGAGTTTATTGATAAAATCTGAAGGAAAAGGAATTGAATTTTTGAGTCGTTCAAAAACAAAAACATCTTCTAACTGAATAGTTTCGGTAGCAAATTTATTAAATTGTTCAAACCAATCTTCTAAATGAAAAATATAATGATGCACCTCTTTTAAACTTGTCTCTTCGCAAGAATAAGAATATTCGATAAGTAATTTATATATCTTTTTATTAGCTTTAAAAATTCTCAAAGCTTGATAGTACATTTTATCCTCTTTATAAAGTTCAAAAGCAGTTGAAGATCTATGAATGGATCTGACGATTTTTTTTTCAATGTTCATAAATTATATCCGTTGAAAGGTTCAATAGTGGCAGCATTTTCTGAATTAATTCCTTCTTTTAAAAATACTTTTTTTATGGTTAAAAAAAGTATTTTTATATCTAATAAAAAAGATATGTTGTCTACATACGAAACATCATAATCAAATTTTTCACCCCATGAAATGGCGTTTCTTCCGTTTACTTGAGCTAATCCTGTAATCCCTGGTTTTACCTCATGTCTTCTATTTTGATAGTCGGAATACAAATGTAAATATTGGGTTAGTAATGGTCTAGGGCCTATCAAACTCATATCACCTTTTACAACATTAATCAATTGAGGTAGTTCATCCAGAGAAGTTTTTCTGACAAAACTCCCTATTTTAGTTAATCGTATTTCATCCGAACATAAATTTCCGTCTGTATCTCTCTTGTCATTCATCGTTTTAAATTTTACAATTTTAAAAACGACACCGTCTCTTCCGGGACGATTTTGAAAGAAAAAAGGACTTCCGTCGTTTGCAATAAATAGAAATATAACAATTACCAGAAACAAAGGTGATAAAACCACTAATGCAATAATAGCAATAAAAAAGTCGATGATTTGCTTGAAGTATTTTTTATACATCATCCATTAATTTAGATTCAAAACTACGATATTCCTGCAAAATTGATTTCCACATTATTTTTTGATCAAAACGGGATACAATCATTTGTCTTGAATTTTCTTGCATTTTAGAATATTGCTCTTTATTTTCTATAAAATGTAACATCGATTCTTGAATCGCATTTTGATTTTTTACAGGAATGACACAACCGTTTTTTTGGTGTTCAATAATCTCATTACAACCGTTGATATCCGTCACTATACTCGGCAACCCCATGGCGCCCGCCTGCATCACTACATTAGGAAAACCCTCTCTATAACTAGGAAAAACCAATCCGTCAGCAATAGCAAAATAAGGCCTTACATCTAGTTGATACCCCAATGAAAATATGGATTCATTAGTGCCTATTTGATGCAAAGTATCCTCATTCAAAGGGTCTAATTCTTGCTCATAGGGCCCCACTAATAGTAGTTTTATATTATTTCTGTTTTTTTGAATTGCTGAAAAAGCGGCAATTAATTCATTTATTCCTTTGTCGGTGACTATGCGACCCACGAATATAAAAACAAAATCAGAGGATTGAATTCCTAATTCTTTTTTTAAATTATTTTTTAATTCTTCAGAAAAATGAGAAGTATCAAAATAAGTAGTGTCAATTCCGTTGGAGCTACCATTGGCTAAGACTTTTAATTTCACTGGATGACAATACTCATTTTGAATTATAATCTCCTTCAATTTAAATGAATTGGGATACACTTTTGTGGCACAAGAATAAGTGAGTTTTTCTACAAAATCTAATACTACTCTTTTCAAACCCGATTGTTCTAATAAAGGCATTCCAGCAACGGTATGCAATCGGTGAGGTACGCCCGCTAATTTTGAAGCTAGCATTCCGACAATTCCTGCTTTTGGAGTATGAGTATGAACAATAAATGGCTTCGTTTTTTTTAAGAAAAAATACAACTTAACAACCGTTATTAAGTCTTGAAGCGGAGTGATTTTCCGTGTCATTTCGAGCGGAAAGACAGAAACTTTTTCGAGTTGTCCATATTTTTCTAACCTTTCTTTATCTGATGAAATAGCAATTACATTGTAAAACGAACTCATAAAATGCAATTGCCCAGTCAGTAATTTTTCTAAAGACAGCGGAACAGTAGTAATGCGAATTAAGGTTTGTTTTGACATCTTAGATATTATTTTTGGTGCAAAAATCATCTCTCAATTCCTTCATCGTAAGACTTTCCATTCCATAAGTTTCACTACAATACGAATATGTTTCGACAATAGCTTGTAGCGTTTTGATAGCATTAGTAACATCTACACCAAAATTATGAGGATGCCACCACAAATGATACACTTCGCCATTTTTAGCCGCATGAATCATTTCAGTCTTAATCCGATTAAGCCTAGCATTATTGAATAATGTCATCGAATGTTGTGGTCTTAGAAATCGACTAGAGGGCTGACAAAGTACTTTTTTTGGTGCTAAACTTTCAACCGAATACGATTTTTTACCTAAAGGCAAATAGGCGTCTCCCGTGCGTGCGATTTTTACGGCTAGGGTTTCTCTTTTAGCAGTATCCCAATACCAAAAATCAGGATTAGAACGAACAGTTTCAATATCTTTTTGAGCACATATTTCTAAATAGTCTTGATTGAATTGGTTTCGAGGAAAAACAAGGGATTTCAATTCTATTTTAAAATTCCTCGCAATTTTAACAGCCTGATTAATATCGGCTTCGAATTGCTCTTTGGTTTGCCCTTTTTGTAAACAATAGTAATGGGAATACGTATGGGTGCCAATTTCTTGCCCTTTGACACTTTGAATGGTTTTAATCAAATCTGGAGCAAAAAAGAATTTTTCTAATCCAGATTTTTGATGCTTCTTTCCATATTGATAGGCATCTAATTCCTTTTGAGCATAAGTAGGTATGATTTCGGGAATATTCGAATACCATTCCTCCCAGTTTTCGTTAAATAACATCCCGACGGTAGCCCAAGTTACGTGGATGGTATTCTTTTCAAAAACACTTAGAATTTGTGGAATTGCTTCGAGAGTATTGTTAAAGTAAGTAAGCTTATCTTTAATTTCAATATGGTCAAAAAGTCCCCATACTAATTCGAAATCAAGTGAAATAATTAAAGCTCCATTTTTCATTGTACTATCTTTTAACTCCTTGCCAAAAATTAATTTACGTATTTGTGACTTTTTAAAGTCTTGAAATTATTGTTTCTATTTTACTATCGAAAAGTCTATTCTAAAATAATAGGATTGGGTTTGTTTCTTTGCATAATTTCAAATTTCTCAGTTGCTAAAAAATAATAAATAACAAAAAAACCAAAATACATTACCATTGATTTTTGACGCATGATAATACCTAAATTGGACATGACAAAAGTCAAAGCAAAAGAACTTAAAACAAAAATAATAAGAGACGTTTTGACTAGATAAGGGGCTTTAAAAATAAAACGTAAAAAACGCCTATTGCAAATTTTAGCAAATAAAAGTAAATAAATTAAATTTTCTATGGAACTAAAAATACCTAATGCACTAGGAGAATCGATAAATAAAGGCCTGAACCAAAAAGTAAAAAATTTTAATGGCAAAGGGTAATTACTCATATTTACTCCCGAATTAGAGGTTACTAGTCTTCCTGATTGATCAGCGGCAAATTGATCAAAATCTTCAATTACATTTTCAGAACCCTCCAAATTGGCTACTTTCAGAATAGAATTTTGCGCGACATACAAAAACACAACCGAAATGATTAAAACTAAAAATTTAATTCCAAAACCCATTTTACTTCTTCCTGTGAGTATGCCTACCATAACACCAACTAAAACAAAAAGCAGAACATGCGGACGAATCATGTACACTAGAAATCCCCCTAAAAGTAACGAAAATATTCTTTTTTGAGGAAAATGTAAAGCATAAATAAAAAGCATCAGCCCCATAAATATTAAACTTCCTTTACCAAGAGAAGCTGTCCAAAAATGCATATTAGGTAAAAAAAGTAACAGTTTTAATAAATCATATTTTTTGAATACAGTTACATTTATTGTTATGTTTTCCTTAAAAAAAAGATAAGCATATACAAACCCTACATAACCTACCCAAGAGAAAATAAGCATTAAGGTAATGTATGAAAATCCTAATCGAACAAAGGGAGTAGCTACAAATACAATAAATTTTGTGCCCGTAAAAAAAAGTTCCATCAAATCATCCCTAGGAATACTCGCATCAAAATAATATGCTTTTGAATCCGATGGATTGAATGTGGCATAAGTAAAATAGATTGCAAAAAAAAGCAAATGATACCAATAGAGCCTATTCATCAATTTCTTGTCAAAAAAAGAAAACTTATTAGACAAACTAGTAAGTAAAATTTGATTTATTACAAATAATAAAATAAAAACAATCACAAAATCAATCATCTATTAAAATAATTCTAAATCGCCTATACTATACTTCCATTTTTTGATAGTAAAGACTGTATTAATAAAAAAGGAATCTTTGGTAAGTGTTTTAATGGTGAGCTTAGGTCCAAATTTACCATATATTTTAAATCGAAATAAATCTTTATTCGCAGTAGTGATTAACGAACATCTTTTTTGAAATGCAAAATTTAGTATAATTTTTCGGATTTGGCTCAAATGAACTTCCTGATTTAAACTAATGGTTTCAACCACCCTCAGTTCATTAAAAAATCGATGCTTTTTGATATAAAACGCTATATAAAAATCATCCGAAGAGGAAATAATATATTCTTGCAAAGGGTTTACTTCATAACGCCACTTTAAATACGCTGCAGATTTAGGAGAGAAGATGACATTTTTTTTCGATAAATCAAGGTTGTAGTTCAAACAAAGTTGATTTAGTTGGGCTATATTAATAGCCTTTTCAGACTTTGGTTTTGAAAAAAAATACGGAATAGCATACAAAATTGTGGGAACAACTGCTAATTCAATAGTATCAACAATCTTCCATCCCATTTTTAAATAACCTGGTCGACTGTATTGATTAGGTGTATTAAAAACAAAGGTGTCTCCTTCATTATTTTGAACATCATCCAAAGCTTTTAAAGTTAACGTTTTAAAGATTCCCTTTCCTTGAAAATCAGGATGTGTGGCTGTATCAACAGCTCTGTAAGAATACCAAACATCATCCCCTAATTGCCATTGCCATTTCATAAAGGCTCTAACACCTACTAAAATATCTTTCTCAAAAGCCAAAGACACATAGGATTCCCCGAATGGATTATCAATATGTTTGAAATTCCATATTTCGGAGGTTTTTTTAATTAATCCTTCTCCCAAACTAAGTTTCAATAAAGCAACAATAGCTGGAACATCATCTGAGGTTGCATTTCTAATAATCATTTTAGACAATTAATGTACAAAGATTCTAATTTGGCTACCATATTGTCTATACTAAAATTTCCGACTACTCTTTTCCGAGCTTCTATTTGAAAAAAAGTGAGTTTTTCAGGGTTTTCAGCCAGAGTACACAGAGAAGTTGATAAATATTTCCAATCATCAACTTCTACCAAAATTCCGTTTTCATTATTTTGTATAACCTCTTTTATTCCTCCTGCATTGGTAGAAACAATGGCACAACCCATACTCATTGCTTCGAGCAAAGCAATAGGAAGACCTTCAAAAGAAGAACTCATCATAAAAATATCCATCGCTTCATAATAGGGTTTTACATTGGTTTGCAAACCCGCAAAAAAGACTTTTCCTTCTAGGTTTAATGCCGTGTGTTTGGCATAAATTTCAGGTTCTAAAATTCCTGCTCCAACAATGACTCCATAGATATTAGGGTTTTTACTTATGGCTTCGCTTATTATTTCCAACCATATATCCAATCGTTTTTGAAACCTAAAAACAGCTACAGTTCCCACTAAAATAGCGTCTTTTGGAATACCATATTGTTTTCTAATGGTAGTTCTTTGCTCTGGATTATTTCGTTGAAAACTTTGAATATTAACCCCATTTAGCAGGGTTTTACAAGAAATACTAGGATGGATATTTTTATGTATCGATTGTGTTACATCTTCAGAAACTCCGATAGCTGCAGTTTGAAAATTAAAACTCCATTTATTTAAAACCTTGGTAAGAAAATGATAACGCTCCTGTAAATTATGTTCTGTATAAATTACTGGAATAGCTATTTTAAAATGCACCAACCTACTTACAAATCCTGCCCAAGGCAGATGAGCATGAATAAGTTGTATTTCATTTTTTTTACAATAATCTATAATTCTAGAATATTGCAACAGCAATTGCAAATTGTTTTTTGCTGAAAAACAGCTGACTTTACCACCCGCAAATTCAATTGCTTCTACCATTTGATTTTTCCAAGGCAGAAAATAAATATAATGAAACTCAAATTGATCTTGATGATGCTCTTTTAAGGTTTCTGGCAATAGCATCTCAGCTCCACCACGCCCCAAAGACTTGATAATATGAAGTACTTTAATTTTGGACATTAGTATTGTAACTTGTAATGATACTATCCATTTTTTTGGAGAATTTTTCGGTTCCAATTTCATTTAAATGATCTGCATCAAAAAAATCTTCTTTTAAAAATGATGAATCTGTCAAAAAATCATAATACCGCACATTAGGATTTGAATTTGTGATGCTTCTTATCGTGGCGTATGTTTTTTGCAATTGTTCTTGATTTAATTGTGAAGTATAGGTTTTGTATGCAGGGTTGGTATAAAAAATTACTTTTGCTTTTTTGGTTTTTGCTATGGCGATTATTTCATTGACGATTGCTACATTTTCATTAAAAAAAGATTTGCTTTTGGCGGCATGTCTTTTGGCTGCTGCTTTTCCTGTTGCAATTAAATCTTTATTGTTTTTAGAATTATGTTTGGTTCCCCAACCTAAGGTATTACAACTTACTTCTGACTTATGACGCACATAAAACTGAACTATTCTTTTGATATTTTCGATTAATTTTCCATTTAAAATTTCGAAATTATCTTTGAATTCATAACTCTTATTAAATCCATAGTAAATTGTATAATTTTTTATCCTCCAACTTTCCACCCCTGTTTCCAATCTATTATACAAAGAAAAATAATCTATAGGAACAACAATGTATTGAAGTTTCGTAGTTTTATTTTCATATTTTTTGAGTATTTCAATATCATAATCCAAAGATTGAGCAATATGTGCCGCATTGAAACTATTAGAATGAATATACTTCGGATTTACAGAATAAAACGCATGTGAACTTCCTAAAAACAAAGTTTCAATTTTATTGGAATTCTTGTCTAAATAATTTCTTTTAAATGAATAATCATTTGGAATTCTTTGTAAAAGCAGCTCCATCATTACTATGAAAACAAGTACTGGAGTGCCAAATATAAGAGTGTTTTTAATAAATTTATTCATTTTCATATCGGATTATAAGCGTTTTTATTTGAATTAATGACTCAACTCTTTTATTATCTTAGATTGTTTTAGCGTGTCAATCAGTTTAGCCGTAAATAACTCAGCTCCCATTTTGTTCATGTGTATTGAGTTATAAAAATATTTTTTTTTATACGAAATAGCATCATTTGAATAATCATAAAACGGAATATGATATTGCTTACTAAACTTAGTATAAATAGCTAAAACTTCGCCTCTATTTTTTATGAATTTTTGACCCTCACTATACTCAGGTGCATTCACAAAAATCAATTTTATATTTTGAGAGTTACATTCGGTAATAAATCTTTCAAAGAGCATAATAATTGATTTATCTGGTTTAATCTCTTGTTCTTTCATAGTAAGCTTAGCTTTATCAAAATCTGAATTCCAAGATTCATCTCGTGCTTGATACCCCTTAACCCTGCAAACAGGATTACTCAAATGACCAGAAACAAAGCGAAATGCCGTCTCTATAGCTTTTGTTCTTCCATAATATCGAATTAATGGTATTTCATAATCAATGGAAGTGAAGCCTTTATAACCGCTAGTTGCCGTCTTAATATCTTTATTCCAAAGCATATAGGGTAAAAATTGCTCTAAATTGTATAAATCCTTTCTTTTTTCTAATGAAAACATATCGATAGCTATAATAATAACTTTAGGCTTTTTGTTTTTTTTCATCAACATTTTATGTCTAAAATATTGCAACTGAAAATAATGTCCATCAATCCCTAGATTATAAGTAGGAATATGCAAACTATCGGTAATCATAGTTGAATTGAATTGCACCCAAGCTCTTGAAGCTCCATAAATTAGCAAATCTGAATTTATTTTTCCTTCAAAAATAGCATTCCAAGTACTGTATTCTTTTTCGGCAAATTGATTTGATTTTTTAAGATTAGTTGAAATTAGCACATCAAGACCATACGAAAAGAGCATAATTGGCACCAAAAAAAACAAAAAATATTTCACATCTTTTCTCATAACTAAAACTGAAAATAAATAAATTGTTGGTTTGAAGCTGCAAAAACAAATATGACTAATACAATTAAATAATAGAAAATCCATCTGTAAACTCGTGGTTTTTGGGCAAACAAATTGGCAATTCCATATTGCTCATCACGCCCTAACCATTCAATGCAAAACAGTATAAATATGAAAAGCAAAGTGATTCCCAAAAAGTTATTCTTTAGATGCACCATTGGAATCGAAAAAAGTGAAGTCGAAAATAAGCCTTGATAATACTCAAAAGCCTTTTCGATAGATTCACTTCTAAAAATAACCATAGTCAACATGACTAATGTGAAAGTGCTTACTATATTTATAAATTCTTTAAAGGAAGGAAGCACTTGGTTTTTTGCTATTTTCTTCTTCTTATTCATCGTTCCTTTGAGTATAAGAGGTATAAAATAAATTCCGTGTAAAAACCCGAAAAGTACATACGTCCAATTCGCTCCATGCCAAATTCCACAAATTGTAAAATTGATTACAATTGCTCCAATTAATCCCAATTTGACATAATCTCTAAAAAAAATACTCAAGGGAGTAAATACATATTCCGTAAGCCAAGAAGTTAAGGAAATATGCCACTTTCTCCAAAATTCGGCAATGTTTTGGCTAAAAAAAGGAAAATCAAAATTCTTAGTAATAGTAAAACCTAGAAGGCGTGAAAATCCAATTGCCATATCAGAATAACCTGAAAAATCAGCATAAATCTGAATCGCATATAAAAATGCTCCTAATAATAAAGAGCTCGCTGGCAAGCTATGATAGTCTTCAAATATCGAATTGGTTAGTATAGCACAATTATCGGCAACGACCACTTTCTTGAATAATCCCCACAATATCTGGCGAAATCCATCAGCAGATTGATTAAAATCATAAACCCTTTTCTTTTCTAACTGAGGAACAAAAGTTTTTGCTTTATCGATAGGACCTGATAATACCGAAGGAAAAAAGGAAACATAATTAAAAAAAACAATCCAATCCTTGGTTGCCTCAATTTTTCCTTTATCAACATCTAAAATATAACTTATCGTTCTAAAGGTAAAAAAACTAATTCCTAATGGAACAATGATACTAAGCGTTTTTAAATTTAAATTCACATTCAAAGAATGAAAAACATCATTAATTGAAACAATAAAGAAGTTATAATATTTAAAAAAGGCTAAACAACCTATTCCTTGTAACAAACCTATATAAAGCAATAGTTTTTTGGTTTTTTCTGAGGTTTGATTTTCAATAGCTATTCCTAAAAAATAATTTAACGCCGAAACGCCTATTAGAAAAAATAAAAATCGCCAATCAGCCCAAGCATAAAAGACATAACTACCAACAAGAAGTAATCCGTTTTGAAGTTTTAAATTTCTATTGCATATAAACCAATAAACAATAAAAAAAATACTAAAAAATACTAAAAAAGAAAATGAGTTAAATATCATGTTGGAATTAGTTGGGTATTTATGGCAAATATTAAATTTTTTGGGCTATTGAGTCTATCATTTCGCCAACATTATTCCACGATTGTATTTCTTTTGAAGTAAATCGTATTTTAAATTCTTTTTCAATAGCTACCACTAATTGTATGTGATTTAAGGAATCCCACTCATCAACATCCGTAGCCTTTGTCGCGTCTTCTAAGACAATATCTTCTTCGATATCTAATACATCAATAAAAATCTCATTCACTTTTTTGAACAGTTCTTTTCTTTCCATTATTATTATTTTTAACTATTTATTTTTTTTAAAAATGCCGCATACATAACAGGAACTTTATGTTTTATAGCTTTCTCAGGTGAAATTTTTTCGGAAATTACAATTTTTTCTTCTAAAATCTTAAAACCAACTTGACGTATCATTTCTCTAATTTCTTCTTCGTTATTGAATAAATAAATATGATCAATCATGGGCGCATTTATAGGAGTGGTAATATAAAAAATTCCGTTTTCAGAAAGTAAGTCACTGGCTTTTTTCAATAAATCTAACGGCTGTTCTACGTGTTCTAAAACTTCGCCCATGGTTACAAAATCATACTTTTCATCTTCTGAAAAATCAAAAATATTTTTCAAATAATAATTGATTCTATCGTCGTCTATAATTCCTTTTGCGAGATTTAAAGAACTTTGGCTGATATCTACTAAATCAAATTGCTTAATTTCTGGTAAGGTATTCAAAGCTTCAAAAATATACAATCCGTGACCACCACCAATTTCTAAATAATTATTTTTATTGACAATATGTTTTTTAATATTTTCTTTAAAAAATAAGATTCTCTCGTATTGATCAAACCATAGAAATTGAGCTAAAACTAAACCGTGCATGTGGTAATTCATAATTTCCGAATTTCCATAAATCCTCTTTTCTACATCTTCAAAGGAAGTATTAGAATAATTTCCAGAACGAATGAATTTAAATCGTTCTTCAAGCATGTCTTCAATCATGTGCAAATAACAATTGACTCCAAAATCTAAAGTCATATTGTTTTTTTCTAAATAAACTCGATATTTATCAAAAAAAACATTGGCTGAATTTCTATATTTTTCGCCTAAATCACTGCAATTTGATTCTAATTTATCAGCATGAACTGGATTGCTAACTCTTATTTTTTGAAGTATTATTTCAAGTGATGTCATTTATATTTTATTTTATAGCAATATAGGTTAGCTTTTCTTGATAGTCTGATGTATTTAAAGTCCAAAAGGTATCATTTTCTTTAAATCCTAAATTCAGATAATGGTCTTTCACCATTTCGTTTTTGGTTGTTGGAATATATTCTCCTTTCAAAATTTCAAATCCGTTTTCTTTGCAAAAATTAACTATTGTATTCAAAACAAAATTTTCCATAGTACGTTTTAAAACCCTACAACTCATAAACCAGGTTTCAATAAAGACCGTTTCAGCAGCTTCTTTTTTCAAAATAATGACGCAAATTAATCCGTTATCCCCAAATTTATCTTCGAGTGTGAAAGCAAATGTAAAATAATCCGAAGACAAGGAAAGCTTTTCGATATCAGTATCCGTATACCGAACGGTTCTTAAATTAAATTGATTAGAACGTTGAGAAAGCTGAGCTACTCTTGGTCTATTAAATTTGTTAAATGACTCAACCAATGAAAGCATATTTAGATTTTTTAAGAAATCATCTTCATTGGTGAATTTTTGTTGAATTGTAGCTCTTTGTGCTTCAATTTGATATAATTTTGTTCGTTCAGCATCTTCATTAGAAAACGAAACTGTTTCAAAAAGGTTTAGTGTATATAAATATTCTAAGTAATCCGCAGGATCTTCGGGCAATTCGGGAACACAAATTTCGGGAATATTTTCTCGGACTATATTTCTCTCAAAAGGATTATCGTCTAAAAACACCATCGAATCAAATCCAATATTCAGAATAGTTTGTATTTGACGGATATTATCTGCTTTATTGTCCCAATTGGCGATGAAAACCGAAATATCATCCAATCGTAAAACCATGTCAGGATGTTTTTCAAAGGGTTCTTTGGCAACCGATTCAGTATTCTTACTACAAACAGCGATAATAATTCCTCTATTTTTTAATTTTTTTATCCAATATTGAAATTCTGAAAATGCTTTTCCAATACCCAAACTGCCTATTTGTATGTTTTCAATGCCATCATCACCAATGATGCCGCCCCATGTGGTATTGTCTAAATCTAAAATGACACATTTCTTAAACTTGCCGTTAAAGGTGTTAATGATATCTATAGTTTTAGAGGCAACATTAGGCAAAACATCAATACTTAAAACCATTTCGGTATTAATATAAACCGATGTATGGAAAAAATTCACTTTCCCAACTTGGTTTTGAATCGACGAAAGATCACACAAAAATAGATTTGGATTTTTTGCGGCCAATACCATTAACTCATAATTGAGTTTTCGCAATTGAAATAAAAACGAAGATTCCGTTTTAGTAGCATAATTCCCAAAAACGGAGTCGTCAATCTCTGTATAATTATAATAAATAACCTTTGCATTGAGATTGTTTGTTAAATTGGAATAAATATTTTCAATCGTTTCTAGTTCATTTGTAGCGAACAGAATATGTTGTTCTCGCTTGATTTTATTGTATTTCCCTAATAATTTATGGGAGGATTGAAATACAATTACTATTTCAGGATTGTACTCATACAATTCAGAAGAAAGATCATATACTTGTCTTTCTATTTGATTAAAATCGGCTTCCCACATTTCGAGATTAAACCCATAATCATAACCCAATCCACGCAAAGCTTGGGTTAAAAATTGGGTGGCTGTATCGCCCAAAACGGCAACTTTAATTGTTTTTAAACCTGAAAAATCTTTTTTTAAATTCTTCTTTAGTTTCGAAAAATCTTTCATTATGTTATTTTTATCAAAATAAATAAAGTTTTTAGTTCAAAATACTTTGCATGACTTTATCATGCTTAATTGTATCAATAAGTTTAGTTGTAAATAAGTCTGCTCCCGTTTTGTTCATGTGAACAGAATTATAAAAATATTTTTTTTGAAAAGAAATGGTATCATTCGAATAATCATAAAGTGGAATACGATATTGCTTACTCAACTTAGTATAAATAGCTAGAACTTCGGCTCTGTTTCTTACAAATTTTTGCCCCTCAATATATTCAGGTGCATTGACAAAAATCAATTTAATATTCTGAGATTTACATTCAACAATGAATTTTTCAAATAAAACTAAAG
This sequence comes from Flavobacterium sp., assembly GCA_031383535.1. Taxonomy (GTDB): domain Bacteria; phylum Bacteroidota; class Bacteroidia; order Flavobacteriales; family Flavobacteriaceae; genus Flavobacterium. The sequence continues at coordinate 22,921 of JANMZS010000175.1, read as the reverse complement.
TTGGTAAATCTACTTTAACTTCGTACTTCTTAATAGTTGATTTAGCTTTTTTTAGGTCTTTATTCCAGATTCTTATTTGACCTTGATATCCCCTAACTCTCTGGACTGGATTATTTAAATTTCCAAAAAAAGAACAAAATGCTGTTTCTAAGGCTTCTGTTTTTCCATAATACCTAATTAACGGTAGTTCAAAATCCATAGAAACAAACCCTTCATAGCTGTTTGTCGTCTTTTTAATTGCTGCATTCCACAGCATATAAGGTAAAAACTGTTCGGAATTATATAAATCTTTTCTCTTTTCTAAACAAAACTCATCAATTGCAACAATAATTATTTTAGGCTTAGGATTTTTTATCAATAACAAAGAGTGTCTAAAATATTGCAACCAAAATCCATGTCCGTTTATTCCTAAATTATACGTTGGCACAAACAAACTATCAGTCATCATAGTAGCATTGAAATGCACCCAAGCTCTGGAGTTACCATAAATCAAAAAGTCTGAATTGATTTTACCTTCAAAAATAGCATTCCAAGTACTAAATTCTTTTTTTGCAAATTGATTCGATTTTTTAAGATTATTTGAAATAAAAACATCGAGAAAATAGGATAATAAAACTATTGGGAATAAAAAAAATAATATTTTTTTGATGAATGTTTTCAATCTTAAAACTGAAAATAGATAAACTGCTGATTAGAACCCGCAAAAATAAAAATAAGGATGATTACCAAATAATAAAACGCCCAGCGAAAAACTTTAGGCTTTTTTGAAAATAAATTAGCAATAGCATATTGTTGTTCTCTTCCTAGCCACTCTATAAAAATAAATAAAAAAACTAGCAGAAAAATAGGCTTGTCATACATGTCTATTTTAATAGCAGGAAAACTAAAAAAAGATTTCGAAAAAATTCTAGCAATATAATGTACTGCCTGATCAATAGTATTAGACCTAAAAAATATCCAAGCTAAAACCGTTAATGAAAAAGTAACAATTATTGAAAATAATTCTTTTAAGGTAGGGAACATCTTCCCTTGTGCTACACTATCTAAATTATTTCTATGGGTATTAAAAATAATCGAAGGCATAATGTATAAAGCATTCAGAAAACCCCACACAATAAAAGTCCAATTGGCACCATGCCAAAAACCACTGACTAAAAATATAATAAAAGTGTTTCTAATTTTCATCCACATTCCTCCTTTACTACCTCCCAACGGAATGTATAAATAATCCCGAAACCAGGTAGAAAGCGAAATATGCCAACGTCTCCAAAATTCTGCTATATCACGAGAAAAATAAGGAAAGGCAAAATTTCGTAATAAATCGATTCCAAAAAGCCTTGCCGTTCCCAATGCAATATCAGAATAGCCCGAAAAATCTCCGTATATTTGAAAAGCAAAAAATACCGCACCTAAGGCTAATGTACTTCCAGAATAGTCCGTATAATTATCAAAAATGATGTTGGCAAATTTGGCACAATTATCAGCAATAACAACTTTTTTAAACAATCCCCACAAAATTTGTTTCAAACCATCGACAGCATTTGCAAAATCAAATTCTCTTTTTTTCTGAATCTGAGGTAATAAATGCGTGGCACGTTCAATTGGACCAGCTACAAGCAAAGGGAAAAAGCTAACAAAAACGGAGTAATCTATAAAATTCTTTTCCGCCTTGATACGGTCTTTATATATATCAATCACATAAGACAATCCGTGAAAAGTATAAAATGAAATCCCAACAGGAAGGATTACTTTTAAAGTCCAAGGGTTGACTTGCATCCCAAAGTTAGCAATAGCATCAGCAAAGGAGGCCGCAAAAAAGTTATAATATTTAAAAACACCTAGAAAACCAAGGTTTACTGATATGCTTAGCCAAAACCAAAATTTTTTCGACGCTTGATTTTTTGCATCCGACATTTTGATTCCCGTATAATAATCTAATAGGGTTGAGAAAATTAAAAGAAACAAGAACCGCCAATCCCAACAAGCATAGAAGAAATAGCTCGAAATTAACAATAGAATATTTTGAAGTTTTAAGCTTTTGTTGGATATAAACCAATACAGTATAAAAACTATAGGCAAAAAAATAGCGAAGTTTATGGAGTTGAAAAACATTTATATTTGATTAATTTATTTAAAATTTGAATTAGTTAAGTCTGATTTTATTGGTGATTTTATGATTTTCTTTAAATCTGACGCTAGTTTTTTCGAAAAATAATTAGCCCCTTTTAAGTTTAAATGTTCTGAATTATAAAAATAATCTTTGTTATAACACATCGAATCTTTACTGTAGTCGAGGAATGGAATTTGATATTTAACTGCAATCTTAGCATAAAAATCCATAATTTCTTTTCTATTTGAAACAAAATTTTGACCCTCGATGTGCTCAGGTGTATATACAAAAATCATAGGAATGCCCCTTTTTTTTGTGTCTGTTATAAGCTTTTCAAAAAGAATTACTGATTCTTTGTCTATTTTTTGTTTTATGGTTTTTTTGGACTTCTTCGCTTTTTCAAAATCATTAGTCCAATTTTGATCAAAATTATAAAACCCTTTATATCGATTTCCTTTATTATGAGAAGGTCTCAACAAAATATTCAAAGCACTGAATATTTCTTCTTTACTTCCATAATATCTGACCAAAGGAAGATGATAATCCCACCAATTAAGACCATTATATCTCTTGATTGTTTTAAGAATTATTTTATTATCAAAATAAGGGTAAAACTGCTCGTATTGATATAAATCTTTTATTTTACCCAACATGTGGTAGTCCAAGGTCTGAATAATATAGGATGGTTTCTTGTTTTTTTCAAAAACCAACTCATGTCGACAATATTCCATGTCAAATGTATAGCCGTCTATTCCTAAATTATAAGTAGATAAATTCAATGTATCTTCTAGTATCTTTGAATTAATATGAGCTCTAGCTCTAGAAGTACCATAAACCACTATTTCAGAATTTATATTTCCAGAAACCAAATCATTCCAAACCACATAATATTTATGATTTGACTTTCTAAGAGCTTTAGTAATAAAATAATCTCCCAAGCCCCCCAAAAATACAAGTGGAATAGAAAATAATAAAAGCGCTACAGTAAATTTTTTCATCAATGATTTTTAAATAAAAAAGCAATCATTTACTTGATTTCGTTAGTAGTATAATAATTCAAAAACCAATTTATAAATTTTGGAATACCTAATTCTAAAGGTGTTGTGGCGCTATACCCTAACTTTTCAATTTCGGTAACATTAGCATAAGTAGATTGAACATCCCCATTTTGTGCTGGCATCATCTGATATTGAAAAGGTCTTCCTATATTCAATTCTAATAATTTAATAAACTCCATCAGATTTACTGGATTTCCGTTTCCAATATTAAGCATTCTGAAATTCGTTTTCGGTGATGGATTTTGTGCCACGATTTGAATTCCTTGAACAATATCATCAATAAAAGTAAAATCACGGCTTTGATTTCCTTCATTAAACACCTTAATTGGTTTGCCTTCAATCCCTGCTTTGGCGAACAGAGTTGGTGCCATATCTGGTCTGCCCCAAGGGCCATAAACCGTAAAAAATCGCAATCCTGTAATTTTCATTTTATACAATTCGGAATAGGAATGTGCCATGACTTCATTACTCTTTTTGGTTGCTGCATAAAAACTAACTGGAAAATCTGTGTTTTGTTTTTCAGAAAATGGAACTACATCGGTATTACCATATACGGACGAACTCGATGCAAAAACAAGATGTTGCAACGGAAAATTTCTACACGCTTCTAAAATATTGTAAAACCCAATAATATTACTATCGATATAATCTCTAGGATTAGTGATAGAATATCGTACGCCAGCTTGTGCAGCAAGATGAATTACAATATCAAATTTTTGTGTGGCAAATAAGGAGTTTAAATTTCCCGCATCTTGAATGTCTAAAAGCACAAATTGAAAATTCTGTTTGCCATTCACCATTTTATTGTATACTAAATCTTCTCTATTGATTCCTAATTCAGCTAAACGAGCGTATTTTAAATCAGTTTCATAATAGGCATTCACATTATCTAGCCCAACAACTTGATGTCCTAATTCAGCTATTTTTCGAACAGTGTGCATTCCTATAAAACCTGCGGCTCCTGTGATAAGTATTTTCATTTGTGATTTTTTTTGAACAAGATACTAAAAGCTTTTTAAATTTTAATCGCTAAGGCTAATGCTTTTGGCTCATTACGCTATACAATTCATTGGCGAAGATTTTATCTGAAATGGGTGACCAATGGGTATCGTCATAAAAATAGAGATCTTTTTTGTTTTTCAAATAGGGTGTTAGAATTTTTTTGGAATTGATATAAAAATAGTTTTTGGGTAATGTATCAAAATGATTAAAAAATAAAGGTTTATTATATTTTTTATTTTCGGCAATATAATCATAATAAAAATCAAATTTATCTGCACTTGGCAACACTATTAATTTAATACCTCGCAAACTAAGTCTTTTTGACAAATCATTAAAAACATCATTTAATTTTGAAGCAGCCTTTACATCATTATTCATTTTTAGATTTTTCAAATCTTCATTCGAAAATAACAAGTTGTGCTTATCTTTTGAAAATAACTTTTTACTGGTTTTAACCTGAAAGGTTTCTGAATAAAAAGCATTGTCGTCAAAAAAATAACAGATATTTCTAATCGGAAATTTAATCATTCTATTGGCTGAAAATTTATTGATTTTGGTCGAATCGATATTTTTATATTTATATTTTTTTATCAATTTCTTGATGGATTCAATATTTACTTTTTCATTAACATCTAGATTTTTTAATCTATTAACAATTTCTCTTTCTACCGATTGAACAACAATGTAGTCTACTTTTATAGTGTTTAGCAAGTCTCCATTTGCAATTCCATAGGCGGTTTGTATTGGGTTTTTGCATAAATAATAATCTAAATTCAAAACCGAGATATTTGGTTTTTGAGCTAAATAATTTTTATAACCCAATCCTTTTTGCCCCGTAAAAGAATCTCCTATAGTTAGTATCGTGAATTTTTTTGGAGCATCTAAATTAACCTCAGCTATTGGAGTATAATAATGTTTTTGTTTAAAATCTTTATTAAAAATACTTCTATAATCGCCAGAATCCATGATATAACCCACTCTTATCAAATCCCCTTTATCCATTGAATAAAAAAACAAGGTGAAAAGATAAAGAAGAACTACGGGGAAACTAAATAGTAATGATTTTATAAGTAACTTTTTCATATCAAAACTGAAAATAAATAAACTGTTGTTCTTTACCTGAAAACCATAAAATTCCAATAATAATCAAATAGTAAAATGCGTATCTAATTGCTTTTGGCCATGAATTCGTTAGTACTGCGATGGCATATTGTTGCTGTCTGCCTAACCATTCGATTATAATAAAAATAAAAATAAACAAATATAAATAATTAGTCAAAGGAGAGTTTTTTATCAAAAGGTTTGGTTTTGACAACAAAGAGCTTGAAGCTATTTGAGAAATATAATCAAGTGCATGCGCTACATTTTCTGCCCTGAAAAATATCCAAGCAAAAACCGTTAAACTAAAAGTCAACCCCATTTGAAAAAACTCTTTAAAACTGGGCAAGTATTTCCCCTGAGCTACCATATCTAAGTTATTTCTATGGGTATTAAAAATAATAGAAGGCATGATGAATAAAGCATTTAGTAATCCCCAAACAATAAAAGTCCAATTGGCGCCGTGCCAAAAACCACTAACTAAGAAAATAATAAAAGTGTTTCTGATTTTCATCCACATTCCTCCTTTACTTCCGCCCAACGGAATGTATAAATAATCCCGAAACCAGGTAGACAGCGAAATATGCCAACGTCGCCAAAATTCAGCAATATCTCTAGAGAAATAAGGAAAAGCAAAATTTCGTAACAAATCGATTCTAAATAACCTTGCCGTTCCTAACGCTATATCGGAATAGCCTGAAAAATCTCCATAAATTTGGAAGGCAAAAAACACAGCTCCTAAAACTAAGGTACTTCCTGAATAACCTCCTGAGTTATTAAAAGTCATATTTGCTATTTCTGCGCATTGGTCTGCTATCACTACTTTTTTGAATAAACCCCATAAAATTTGCTTCAGTCCATCAACAGCATTTTCATAATTGAAAATTCTTTTTTTCTGAATCTGTGGCAACAAATGCGTTGCTCTTTCTATTGGTCCAGCTACTAGTAATGGAAAAAAACTAACGAAAACGGAGTAGTCTATAAAATTTTTCTCTGCTTTGATTCTGTCTTTATAAATATCAATCACATAGGACAAACCGTGAAAGGTATAAAATGAAATTCCCACTGGAAGGATTACTTTTAAAGTCCAAGGATTTACTTGAAATCCAAAATTGGCAACGGCATCAGCAAAGGAGGCCGCAAAAAAATTGTAATATTTAAAAACCCCAAGAAAACCAAGGTTTACGGAAATACTCAACCAAAACCAAAATTTCTTACTGTTTTGATCTTTAGCATCCGACATTTTAATACCCGTATAATAATCCAATAAAGTAGAAAAAATTAAAAGAAACAAAAATCGCCAATCCCAACAAGCATAAAAAAAATAGCTTGAAATCAGCAAGAGAATGTTTTGAAATTTTAGACTTTTGTTGTTTAAAAACCAATAGAGTATAAAAATTATGGGTAAGAAAATAGCAAAATTTAAAGAGTTAAAAAGCATATTTTGAGTAATTAAAAGCTCGTTGTTTATCGAATGAAATATTTAAATGTGGAGAAATTAATTTATTATCTTATCAAAATAGAGCGAGTAGATTCGGGCACCATAAGAATTTAAATGTTCTGCATCTTGAAACCCTTTATCTGGTATTGGAAAATCTTTATTGTCTATCCAATTAACATTTTTAAATTTTGAATGTAAGATTTCTTTGAATTTATTTTCTGAAAAAGACACGTCATAACTTTTATGCATCGGACTTCGAACCAGACAAATTTCAATATGTTTGTCTTGACAGTATTTCACGATTTTTTGCAAGTAAAAAATATTATATTCTGATATACCATTAAATGATTTCTTCTTTTTGTAATTTGAAATTGAAGATGATTTTGCGAAAATTTTATTACTAGGTCTAAATCCGCCCATACCGCCTTTAAGTACAAAATTCTTATTCGAGTAAAAAAATCGTTTTAAATTATCGAATAAACTTTTTGAAAATGCATTTACAAAACCGCTCGGATTTTTTTTATATAATAATTGTATAGCTTCTGTATCTAATAACACCCCATACCTTTTAATTCTATATTGAAGATGGACATCAGCCCACATCCAATCATTCATATCCTTTTTATAAATTTGATTATTGGTAAACTCTATAAAAACTTTTTTAATTTGTGGATTACTTTCAATTACTTTTTTAGCTTTAAAATAAGTGTAAATATATGCTTCCCCAGATTCGCTCAAATTAAAAGTATTATGAATGTATTTTGTATTAATAGCACATACTGGATGTGAATGACCCAAAATTAAAACAGTATTTTGTTGTGGTAACTTCAAATCTTTTTCTCTGAATAAAAGATTTTTTTGCAAACTAAAAATTACAATCACTACTGCAACTATAGACAAAACAAAAGTCATTAATCTTAGAATAAACTTTTGCATCTCTAAAAATTAAAATAGATAAATACCTGTTCTTTTCCGGCAAAATAGAAAATAGAGAAAACTAACAGAAAATAAAAAGCCCACCGTATTTTACTATTCCATTTAAAACCAAATTTTTGAATAGCAAAATCATTTTCTCGTCCAATCCATTCTAATAGAAAAAAAACAGCAGTTAGAACTAAAATTACACACGCTTTAGTTCTAAATCTAAACTCTGGAATGGTAAATATAGTTTTTGAAAAAATTATTGAAATATAATCAAACGCTTGAGAAACGCTCTCTGACCTGAAAAATATCCAAGCAAAAACAGTTAAACCAAAAGTCAATCCAATTTGAAAAAAATCTTTAAAACTGGGCAAATATTTCCCTCGAGCTACTATATCTAAATTATTTCTATGGGTATTAAAAATAATAGAAGGCATAATAAATAAAGCATTCAACAATCCCCAAATAATAAAAGTCCAATTGGCGCCATGCCAAAAACCACTGACTAAAAATATGATAAAAGTGTTTCTGATTTTCATCCACATTCCTCCTTTACTTCCTCCCAACGGAATGTATAAATAATCCCGAAACCAGGTAGACAGCGAAATATGCCAACGTCGCCAAAACTCAGCAATATCTCTGGAAAAATAAGGAAAAGCAAAGTTTCGTAACAAATCGATTCCAAATAACTTTGCCGTCCCTAACGCTATGTCTGAATAGCCTGAAAAATCACCATAAATTTGAAACGCAAAAAATACTGCTCCTAGCAACAAAGTGCTTCCTGAGTAGTCTGTATGATGATCAAAAATCATATTAGCAAATTCTGCACAATTATCTGCAATAACAATTTTTTTAAATAATCCCCACAAAATTTGACGTAATCCATCTACCGCTTTGATGTAATCAAATGTTCGCTTCTTCTGAATCTGTGGCAATAAATGTGTTGCTCTTTCTATAGGACCAGCTACTAATAATGGAAAAAAACTAACAAAAACAGAATAGTCTATAAAATTCTTTTCTGCCTTTATTCTGTCTTTATAAATATCGATGACATAAGATAATCCATGAAAAGTATAAAAAGAAATTCCCACCGGAAGGATTACTTTTAAAGTCCAAGGATTGACCTGGATTCCAAAGTTAGCAATAGCATCAGCAAAAGAGGCTGCAAAAAAATTATAATATTTAAAAACCCCAAGAAAACCAAGGTTTACCGAAATACTGAGCCAAAACCAAAACTTCTTACTGTTTTGATCTTTAGCATCCGACATTTTAATCCCTGTATAATAATCTAATAATGTAGAAAAAATGAGTAAAAACAAAAATCTCCAATCCCAACAAGCATAAAAAAAATAGCTGGATACTAGTAAGAGTACATTTTGAAGTTTTAAATTTTTCGCTGTAATAAACCAATAGAGTATAAAAACTATGGGTAAAAAGAAAGCAAAATTTAAAGAGTTAAAAAGCATAAAAATTATTTAAATACTGCAAGACTATCGATTTACCATCACTTCTTGATAAAATTCTTGAAATCGGTTTGCTATACTTACATTAGAATAGCTTTGGGTAACCAATGAATACGCATTTTCTCTAATTGTTTCTGTTGGTATAGAAAGAGATTCTTTAATTGCTTCAAGAAATGCTGTTTCATTATTTTTATCAACTAGCCAACCCGTTTTTTTATCAATAACAACTTCTTTAATTCCCCCAACATTATAGGTTACTACAGGCAGTTTATTCAAAAAAGACTCCAGTATTACGCCTGGCAAACCTTCAATTAAGCTTGGCAACACAAAAACATGGCAACACGGCATGATTTGCTGTATATCTGTTCTTCTTCCTAAGAAAACAACATTTTGAGACAGCTTCATTTGTATTACTAATGCTTCGATTTCAACTTTTAATTTGCCTTCACCTATCAGTACTAATTTGGCATTGGGTATTTCTTTTACCAAATTTGAAAAGATACGAATCAATCCCTTATGGTTTTTCTCGGGCATAAAACCGCCTACATGCAGCATAAATGGTCCATCACCTTTTATTCCAATTTCATTTAATGAAGTATAGGGTTTTGGATTATTTAAGTCAACCCCAATAGGTAAACATGCAATTCTGTTTTTTATAAAAGGAAATGTATTCTTAAAATCCAATGTACATTCTTCACTTACCGATGCCGCACAATCAACTTCTTTCATCAGCCAAGTATTGAGATTTTTTTTAAAACTACTATTTAAAAAACCACTTATTTTATTAGCATTTCTAAAAACAAACTTCGCTTTCCAACCATATATTTTTTTAGATAGGGATGCGTATTTTAGGGTATCGCCAGCATTGGCCTGGACTATGTCGTAGTTTCCGATTTCTATTAGTTTGGCTAGTTTTTTGTAATTATTTAAATCCCACCAACGCTTTTTTTCATTTGCTTCTAAATAATAAAAAGGCAATTCAAACTTAAAAACATCTGTTCTTTTTCCAAACAAAACGAGGACATCAACCTGATGTCCTAGTTTTTGCAATTCTTCACTCAACTGACAGGCAAAAATTTCTGCGCCTCGAAGTTGACTTCTTTGTATGATTTGGAGTATTTTCAATGAATTACTTTTAAGTAACTGTTTCAATCAATAAAGTTTCATATTGCTTTGCAATATTTTTAATATCAAATTTTTTCATTGCTGTTTGTCTTGCGATTTTTCCCATCTCCATCATATTAGGGTAATTCGAAATCATTTCGTCCATTTTATTAACTAAATCTGTAACGTCTTTTAGTTTGTGTACCAAAGCCGTTTTATTATTTTCTACCGCTTCTAAATTCATAGGAATATCACTCGAAATAATCGGAATTCCTGTCATCATAGCTTCAACAAGAGCACCACTAAACCCCTCGAAGCGGGATGGAAAAACAAAACAATGTGCTTCATACATTTTTTGCCAAGCGTTAGGAACGTTGCCCGCTAAAATGATTCGATGATTTAATTTTAATGCTGCAATTTGACTTTCCATTTGTGGTCTGTATGAACCTTCCCCGTAAATAATCAATTGGGTATTCGAATATTTATTGGCAATATTACCAAAAGCTTGAATCAATTCTGGATAGCCTTTCTTTTCGTATAAACGTCCAATACAAACAAAAGTAAAATTATCATTTTCTTGCTTTTCCCATTTTTTAAAATCATCACTATTTCGACCTCTATAAATGACTTCAATTTTTGAAGTTGGAATACCCAAATGTTTGGCATTGCTATCTCCGATATATTTACTATTAGCAATCCATAAACTCGGAATAAATGAAGTCATTCGATCCAATAGCCAAGTACTATAGTATTTTATAAATCCTGATACTCCCGTAAATGTTTTTCTTCGTTCAATATTGTAACTATCGTCAACAAAAGTTCCTACTAGTCTAATTCCTGAAAGGAGACAAGCCATTCTACTAATAATATTACTGCGATACAAAGATGTTACAACAATATCTGGCTTGACTTCTTCCAATATTTTTTTCATTCCAATAATCCCCTTAACAAAGTTGTATTTACCTTGTAAGTTCATTGAAAAAATGGAACAACCTAGTTGTTGATATATTGGCAATAAATCCGCTTTGGGATAAAAATAAAGGATACTTACCTGAGTATCTTTTGAGAAATGACGAATGATATGCGCAATACTCTGTTCTGCACCTCCTTGTTGTAAGCTGTCAATAGCAAAAAGAACTTTCATTAATTATCAGTTCTTATTAAATGTTAATGTCATTGGATCCAATGTTTTTCCTTTGACTGATAGCAATCCATGATAAATACCCATTAACCGAAATTTTATTCTTTCAAATCGATCTGGAGCTTGCAACCCAGCAACCAAATATTTTGATTGAACAATGACATAACTAGCCAATCGAAACCAAGAAAAATACTGTTTCAGAATGAGTAAATGGTTACGGGAATGATAATAACCTCTCCAACGGGTAGATCTAGAGAACCTTTCTCCCCCACCCAACGCAAGCCTGTTTACATGATGATTCCCTATCACCCCTAATTTTAAACCGGCTTTTTTTATTCGTAAACAATATTCATAATCCTCACACATCATAAAAAAATCATTGCTTGGAACCCCTACTTTCTTGATTGTTTCAATACTAAATAAGGCATGATCTACTGGCATAAAATCAACATCAGCTGAATGATCTTTTGGATTTACCTTAGTTTTAGTTCCTAATCCGAGTTTATATCCCATTAAACCCAAAGCATCATAATGATACTTTTTACTGTTTTCTACTAAATATCCTAGAGTTTCAGGAATATTAGATACGTCGTCATCCATCAACCACATATAATCAACAGCTGTGTTTTCTAATCCCCAATTCATTCCTAAGGCTAATCCAGCACCATAACCAATGTTTTCAGAACTTGTAACAATCGAAATTCGAGTATCCATTTTCTTTCTTTCTAAAAGACCTTCAATTGTATGATCTGAACTATTATTATCTACCACAATTATATTAGAAATAGGGTATGTTTGTGCTTGCAAGCAGTCCAAAGTTTTTTGAATTACTTCACTCCTATTATAGGTAACCACTACCACAGCCACTTTACTGTTTTCCATAAATCATTACCGTTTTCGATATTTTAAATATATTTTTTTGACCAAACTGCCACTGTCTTTCCACAACTGATAATTCTGTTGCATTTCTTGTAAAAGATTTTCCCAACTTAATAGTATAAAATCATCTTGAAACTTTTTTAGTTTTTCCTTTTCAATTTTTACATTTTTTAAGCAACTTGAATAATTTTCTTTTACTTGCTTGATAGCATTAAAACACTCTTCTGAATTTTTAACAATAGGAATATTTATTTCTAATACATTTTTAAGATATAAGGAACTGCTTTCGTTTCCTGCTATAACAGGCACCCCAGCAATATAACTGTTTATTATTTTAGAAAAAGGCTTGTTATAATGCGGTTTGTTTTCGAAATCACGAATCGCCAATACACAATCAGTTTCAGAATAATCATTCCATTGATCGCTATCTGTAATTATCTTAAGATCAATTCCTTCATTCTTTAATTTTTCTTTAAAACTTGGTTCCAATAAATCTTGGGGGAAGTTTTGGGAAATTCCATAAAAGCATACATTTTTAAAACTTTCTCCTCTGGCTAAATTTCTTTCAATGATATCGTTTTGATTCCAGTGTGCTATAAAATAACTCTTAGTGAACGAAAATAATTTTTCTTCAAGAAAACTTCGTTTTGAAAAATTAAAATTACTAACACCCAATGGATTCTGGGCAATATGACACTGCGCATATTTGTGACGTCCATAATCTGCTTGAACGCATACAAATAACTGAGTATCCGTAGGTATTCTGTCTTTTGAAAAAAAACCTTTATGAAAGATAATGATACCTTCATCAGGAATATAATTTACTAAATGAATATCCAGGTCTGTTTTATATTCTCTTAGTTTCAAATAGGTTTTTAAAATCCAACAATCCAAACCACTTTTATAATCTAAAGTGCTCGGTATTTCATTTGGGTAATAAAAATAGATGGGAGAACTCATTTTGTAATCAGTACTTTTAAATCTGTTTTTTTTTTAAACTTTTTAATGAGTTTTGAAATTAAAAAAATATTTAACTATATTTTTTCTCAGGTAGAAGAACACATCCATTTTTCCCAATCATTCCATGATATAGTCCTAATAAATGAATTTTAGCATATTTGTTACCATAACTTAAGCCCTTTTTGTATCCCAAAAAAGATTTAAAAACTGTTTTAAAAATAAAATAAAACAATCCTATTATTACTTTTTCTTGTCTATATAAGATGGTAAAAAGACTTCTAACCGAATAATATTGGCGCCATAAAGTGGATATATCTGGTAAATTATGCGAGGTTGTAGAAATGTTTAGACGATTAAACTTCTCTCTCCATCTTAACATTTCACTACCTAAAATTACAATTTCAAATCCTGCTTTTTTCACTTGTAAGCAAAATGATAAATCTTCAAAACCAAAGAACAAATCAGGGTTTGGCAAAATCGATTTGTTAAATACTTGTTTATTTACAATAGGCGACATACTTCCCCCTATGTAATCGACAATCTGAATATCCTCTATCTTACCACTGCTAATTCTTGTAATCGAACCCTTAAGTTTATTAAAATTGGAACCTACAGCACCAATCATTCCTATTGGCTTTTTTCCTTTATATTGATTTAATAAACCAAAAATGTTTTGTATTGAGTCTTCAAATACAGGCGGATCGTCATCATCAGTCCACAACACCCAGTCCCAATTTTGTTCAAAAAGCAACTTCATTCCAAAATAAGCTCCTCCGGCAGGCCCTGAATTATAACCCACAGCATAATATTGAACTTTATTTTTTGGAAAATTATTTACAATATTTAAAGCACTTTTTTCCGAATCATTGTCAATAATCAAAACTACTTCTGGAGGGAATGTTTGGTCAAACAATTTATTAATCGTTTCCAATAAAATCGCAGGTCTTTTATAAGTCATTACAAAAGCGGCGTAAATAACTTTTTCTTTTATTTCCATATTTTTTTTGCCATAAATGGAAATAAAGTAATTAAAAATCGTAACAAAGTTTTAATTTTTGAAACATCAACTTTATAGGCTTTCCAAAAATAAATTCGTGCATTGCCCCAAATTCCTAGTTTGGCATAAGCCACCGCAATATTTTGATAATAAAATCGCAATAAACGAGGTCGTCGTTTAAACAACATATTATGTTTGTTTATGATATAGAGATTAGAATCAATTTTGTTTTTCAAATTTCTACTCCCGCCATTAAGTGATTCATAATAAATAAAATTACATTTATCAATAACACCTATATTTAATTCTTCTTGATTTAATCTAAATCTTAATTCAACATTTTCTCCGAATTTTATATTTTCATCAAACATCCCAACTCTCAAAAAAACATCTTTTTTTATTGCCCACGAGCCAGCAGCACTATTTCCCATTAAATCAATTTTCTTAAAGGGATTCAAAGCAGAAACAAAATAGGAACTTAAATCTTGTTTCACTACTTTCATACTACAAAACAACAAATCGTTATTTTGTTGGGCTAAATCATAAAAATCTTGAAGCCATGATGTTTCAACCATATCGTCACTATCCAAAAAAATCAAGTACTCACCATTAGCTTGTTTAGCTCCAGTATTTCGAGCAACACAAACTCCCGCATTAATTTGATAAATGTAATTAACTCTTAAATCGTTTGAGTATTTTTTAATTATTACTTGTGTATTATCAATTGACCCATCATCAACGATGATAATTTCAAAATCCTGAAAAGTTTGATTTAAAACTCCTTGTATAGCCCTATCGATAATATGAGCTCTGTTATAGGATGGAATAATAATACTAAAATAGGACATGAAAAGTTATTAGGAGACCGTGTTAAGTAAAATTTGATTCCAATTCTCTAAATCAAAAAGTTGCTTTGCTTTTGTAGATAAAAATTGGCTTTGTGGTGCAGAAGGAATTTCGATAGCAGTAAGACTCCTAATCCATTCTTGATTATCTTTTGGCAAAATTAAAAAGCCCGAGTCTATAAAACTTTCATATCCTCTTGAGGCAAACGGATGTGCAATAACCATTTTTCCATAAATAAAAGCTTCTGCCACTTTTATGTTCGAACCGCCTCCTTCTGCAATTGGAACTACTAATACAGAGACTTGATTCCAAAAAAATTCGGGAGTTTCAACAAACCCTAATAAATCTATATTTTTGGAAGCATCGATGGTGGTTTGTAAAATTTTTGAAATCTCACCGCTTCCTGCAATAACTAACCTTGCATTTGATTTATTTTGCATTAAAGGATTCCATACGCTATTTATAAAATTAATTAAACCCTGTTGATTTGGTCTATAACTTAGTTTTCCTATAAATCCAAAATTAATTGAATTTAAAGGGCTGTCAATAGGATTTTTATAAGAAGACATTTCTTTATCAATGTAATATCCAAAAGGAATGTTGGGCAAACAAACTGCTTTTTTTAAACCGTAAAATGAACGATCTGATTCTTTTACTATAATTGGAACATCAATACGAGTCAATAGTTTTTTTACCTTTAATGAACCTAAAATAAATAACGTTTGAAGTTTTAGTTTACGCAAAAAATTTGTTTCTTTTTGAATTCTAGATTTTTGTGCTTCAAAATAAACATCGTCTATATCACAAACAACCTTAATTTCTTTTGGTAAAGGCAATATCAAAAGTGGCCATAAATAGCGACTAAATACAAAGGAATACTGATACTTAGTATTGAGTTCTAAAAAAAGATTTTGGATTTGAATTAATATAAAATTGTTTTTGCCTTTCTGTTTTTTCGAAATCAAAAAATTGGGATAGCCTACTTCTGGTAAATTTGAATTTGCTAAATCAAAAAAGAATAACTTATTTATTGATTTAGTACTCTTTTCTATTTGTTCCCTTTCATTAGAATACCCAATTAAAAGTAAATCTACCTTGAATTTTTCTGATAATGCTTCTATCAAAAACCAGGTACGTTGTCTTTTACCGTCGGTTAAAGGCCAATTTGAAGAAGTGGTAACAAATAGTATTGATGGTTTCATCTGTTTATAATATTTGTTTTTTATTGGAAGACCTGTCTGCCGACAGGCAGATGGAACGCCTATAGCTATTTTTTTATTTGTAAATGACGACTGTTGTGGGCGTTTCATTATATTAAGCTAAAAACTTTTCATAATAAAAACGAGTACTAAAATTAATTATACCCCCCATAAATTTTCCGTATCTAAAATTATTCTTGTAAAAATAATGTCTTTTAAAAACATGATAGAGTGTTCTATTAGTCTTAGTTTTTGAATATCCTAACCGATTAAAAAACAATTTGAAATTGGGGGTAATAGATTCAAACACTTCTTTTATATCAGATGGACTATACCAATACCTAAAACTTAGATAAGAACACATGTATTCAAAATCAGCAACTTTATATTTATTTAGTGCAATTGGAGAATTTTCTTTTAAAAAATGAATGCTTTCATCAATTTTGCCTTGCATAACACTTACTCCAAGTGACCTCAATAACACCTGTTGAATCACGCTATTTGAATTAAAGTTATAGTCTTTATTTAATTCGCTTTCGATAGTAATTCGCAAATCCTTTTTAGAACCTCTTTCAATTACTTTTTTTAGGGCATCAAACATCACAAAACCATCTCGGCTCATGCTGTTTTTGGCATATCGATAATAGACTAGTTTTTCAGAAATAATTTTTTGTGTACCTCCAGCTTTTACAGCCCTAATCCAAAAATCCCAATCTTCGACACTTTTTAAATTTTCATCAAACGAACCAGAAGCAAAAGCTAGGGAACGACTGATACAAATAGAATGACAAGGTCCTAAGTTTGCTTCAAAAATATCTGGAATTAAGGATGATTTTTTTTGAGCATTGGTATGGCTTAAAATTTCATTCCCATCCTCTTTTACATAAGTATATCCATATTGGATTAATACATTATCGTCAGAATCCTGTAAAGCTTTAGTTATTTTTTCTAAACAATTCGGGTATAAAAAATCATCCGCGTCTAAAAAAATAAAGCGACTGCCAAGTGCATTCGCTATTCCAAAATTTCTAGCAGAGGATAAACCGCCATTTGTTTTCTTAACCAATTTAATTCGAGAATCAACCGCTGCATACTTTTGACAAACTTTATCTGTATTATCGGATGAACCATCATTAACTACTATGGCTTCCCAATTTTTGTATTCTTGTTTCAATAACGAATCCAAACACTGTGGCAAAAAATGTGCTTGGTTATAACAAGGAATTATAATAGAAAATAAGGGATTCAAAATAGATTAGCTAAAGTTATACTCCGAATTTTTCTTTCATCACTTCCTTAAAGTTTTCTACTTTTTCGATTCCAAACTCATCTAAGGCAATTTTTTGATAAGTAGCTCCACGCTCTCTCAATTCTTTAAACAATTCTGGAGCAGGTGACCATCTATCGTGGACTACTCCGCATTTTCTTGTAGTGGCTACTTTGAGTCCGTTTAATTTGGCTCGAATAAAGAAATTTTGATGTTCTCCTCCTTTAAGTAATGGATTCCATCCTCCAAAAGCGATTACTTTGTGGGTACGAGCTATAAAAAAATTATGGGTCATATCACACAGCGTAAATGGATCTTGATAGTCCATTTTTTTCATAACACAGGACTTTCCAACTAATTCAAAATTAGCCGAGTACTCAAAAATGCTGGTCGAAGGAATTAAAATATTGAATTTTAAAAACCAATTGGATGTCTTGAATTTTAACCTTTCTAATCTAGATTTTAGGTTGTATTGTCTGAAAACTCCACCTAACAAGTCAAGATTATTTTCAACTAACATTTTATACATTAAAGGCAATCTAGTTCTAGGTTCAAAAATAAAATCGTCATCACACAAAACAAAAAAAGGAGTAGAAGTATGTTTTAGCATGACATTCCTACCCTCGGCTGTGCCCGTATCAAAAGGCAAATTAATGTATGTGATATTCAGGTCTGGAAATAATTGCAAAACTTCTTTTTCACCTGAGTGACGACTATCATCAGCAATGACAATAGGCCCTTTAAATTTATATTTCTGAATAGAATATAATTGATTAATTAATTGCTCTGGACGCTCTAAGGTTTTTATGAGAATACTTACATCAGTAAGAGTGTCCAAATAATAATTTTCTTTTTTTTCAAAAGGAACCCAATTAAAAATTTTATACATGGCAATTACTTCTTTTTGTTTCTTAAAAATTGAGAAACTCTTCCTATAACATCTCTCTTTTTCAACTTATTTATAGTTCCTTGCAACAGTACTATTTTATTTTGATACTGCTCATGGATTAATTCTAATAACTCAGGATGTACTAATGAATAAGCAATTTCAGTTTCTTTTTTTGCTAATTTATGCCCTTTGCGAACTACTAAAAACAAGTTTTGTTTGTACCAATATTCAATTTTGGTATTGTTCCAAATTTTAAACCGAAAGAAATCTACCATTTCAAACCCACAATTATTAAAATGCTCTTGCCAATAGGTCGGCCACTGTTCATTAATATGATTTTGACCACCCTGTCCTGGAAGTGCTGCAGAAAACATAATTACATCCGAATGTTTTGTCAGCGATTGTACAAATCCTGCTGCAGAAGTTTCAGGTAAATGTTCGGCTACTTCTAAACAAATGACCAAATCAAATTTTTTATTCAAATCAAATGGCTTGGTTAAATCTCGTTCAACAAATTCATTTTCATCAATTTTCAGTAATTTTCTATTGACATAGTCTCCATCAACACCCGTTATTTCGGCACCAGTGAGTCTTTTAGCAACTTCAATCCAATTTCCTAATCCACAACCTACATCAATTATCGATGTTGGTTTATAGGTTTCAAATAAAATAGGTAATACTTGTTCAGCCGCACTTGAATTATGAGTTACTTCGTCATGCACATAAATTGTATTTGCCATAAACTATATTTTTTTAATTTTAATGTAAATAGATAGTAGTATAATTAATTCTTACACCCAAATAAATTCCTGTGTCATAATCCCAACAGGATATTCTTGTTTCGCATTATAACCCGCCCAGTATTTAGGAGCATAAATTTTTTTGTCTTTTTTAGCATTCAAAAATCCACCCCACCACGAATAACTGCTGTTTCCAATGATACATCCATTCGCTTTCATCATCATTTGAAACTGGATTTCTGGTGATTCATTGATAAAAATATAACTGGATTTTTTACCTAAGATTAACTTTGCATCTTCAATTACATCACTAATTATTATAACTGAATCATACTCATTTTCTATTTTAGAAAGAATAGAAGTGTACCATTCGTTAGGTAAAAACACTCTGGCATTATTCAAGTCAGGTAGTGTAAAATCTTTGTAATCTTGTCCTAATCGCATACTGATTACTAAAATTTTGTTTTGAGTAAATAAAGAACCATACTTTTCTTGAAATACTTTTTGAAATGATTTTTTAATGGCAAATATTCTTTCAAGACTTTTTT
Source organism: Flavobacterium sp. (assembly GCA_031383535.1). Taxonomy (GTDB): domain Bacteria; phylum Bacteroidota; class Bacteroidia; order Flavobacteriales; family Flavobacteriaceae; genus Flavobacterium. The sequence goes on along the minus strand of JANMZS010000175.1, from coordinate 3,258 downwards.
TATCGCTCTCCATTAAATCGGCATCTTGAAAATAGCCGTTAAAATTAGTTTGTGCAACTCCTTGAGGCAAAACCAACTTAGTTTTCAAATCTAAAAAATCTTGATTGTTTTTCAATTCAACTTTCCGAACTAACCAACCATAAAGTCTCAGAAATTTTTTATTGAATAGAAAATTATGCGGAAAACTAAGTTCAAAACAATCTAGATAAAATTTATTTTTTTGTATATCTAATAGAAAAAAAGTTCGATGTCTTTTTGCTAATAAGTAGGCGAAAGAATACTGAAACAGCTGATTCCCCATTCGCCCGTGCAACTGTACTTTAACCATTTTATTTTTTAAAAAATTGTATTGGACCAGTCACTATTTTGATTAGAGTCTTGCCTATGTTATAAGCATTAGAATGCAAGGTTTTTTCTAAACGACTTTGAATTTCAGTTAGCTTTTTAGCAATAAAAAAAGAATCGGTTTCCATTAGTAAAGACATAGTTTCTTTGGCCTTGTTAACTTCATTTTTTTTAAATGCAAGTGTATAAATATCTAAAAGCGTATTTTTTTTCTGTATTTGTATTTTTTCATTTACTTCTTCAGAAAATTTATTTTCCAATATTGACAACATCGGAATCCATCTTTCATATAGTTTTTCTTTAGAAAAAACACCCCAAATTCCTCCTTCATGAACTCTATAAACTCCCATTACTTCATCTAAATATTTTATGTTTCCAAACTGGGCATTGTATAAGTGAAGAGGATAATCTCCTATCGAAAGTTGATCGAGCCAATTCGGAAGTTCTTCAACAGGCTTTCTAAATACCGCTGACGCTGTAAAAATAAAATTACCCTTGGTTGCTAAATCGAATATATTTGAAACGGATGCTTGGTTTTTATCATTTGTCAATTCAACACTATTACTATTGGACTCATTTAAAATATGCATGTTGTGAAAACAAATAGAAAAATCTTCATTTTTCTCTAGAAAATCAACCTGCTTTTGAAGCTTGAGTGGATCCGTCCAATAATCATCTCCATCTAAAAGAGCAATATATTTTCCTGTACAATTTTCAACGATATTATAAAAATTATGAAGTCTTCCTAATTTTTGCCGATTTTGCCAATATGTATCACCCTCTTTTCGTTCTAAAATTTTAAAATGAATCGTAGCTGTATTTTGATATTCACGAATTATTTCCAGTGATTTATCAGTCGAAAAATCATCACCAATAACTACTTCTACCAAAAAATTTATTTTCTGTTTTAGAATACCTTCGATGGCTTCACGAATATAGGCTTCGTGATTATAAACCATCAAACGAACACTTAATAAATACGTGTTACTCCTATTTTGCATTAAAATTTTAAAATAAAATTAGTTTGAAAAATATTTTTTTGAATAAATTACCACTATTGATAGATAAAAAGCCTTTCACTTTACGAATGTTTTTCCCAATCAAACCTTGGTTTCAAATACGATTTTCCTTTTCCCATCCAACTTCCAAATTCGGATATTTTTGGATTTATCGAAAAAGAAACTATGTCATTTTCGATAAAAAGTGCTTGTCTTCCATCTTGAACCAACATCACATCCATAAAATAAGCACCAAAAGAAAAAAAGTGTGTGGGTATAGTCATACTAACTTTGTGTTCTCCTAATTCAATTATTGGCTCACTAAAAAATCCAGTCGAAGAATTAAAAATATAAACCCCATCATCCGATTTAAATCTAAGATTAATATCTAATCGTTTGCCATTTTGATTTTTATTATGATAATGAATAAAAATTTCGACATCATCATTTTCAGATATAGGATCATTAATAGCTGATTTTTTTGCTTTAACCCCTAATTCTTGAATAAGAAAAATATCCAAGCCCATTTCTAAATTTTTAAATTTTCTATGCGAAATTGAAGCTTCACTATCCCCTTTTAAGTAAAAATCAACAGCACTTTCGATATCGCCTTCATAAATTAAATTTCCTGTTTCTAAAACTATACCGTTATTACAGAGCGTTTTTACTGCAGCCATATTGTGACTAACAAATAAAATTGTTCGTCCCTCAGCTTTAGAAACATCACCCATTTTTCCTAAACACTTCTTTTGAAATTCAGCATCACCAACTGCTAAAACCTCATCAACTATTAAAATTTCACTTTCTAAATGGGCAGCAACTGCAAAAGCTAATCGAACATACATCCCACTACTATAGCGCTTAACAGGTGTGTCTATGTAGCGTTCTACTCCTGAGAAATCAACAATTTCATCAAATTTCCTACGGATTTCATGACTTCTCATTCCTAAAATTGCACCATTCAGATATACGTTTTCCCTACCCGTCATTTCAGGATTAAAACCGGTACCGACCTCTAATAAGGAGGCAATTCGACCATTTACTTTAAAACTACCCGTAGTGGGCTGAGTCACTTTGCTCAACAATTTTAATAAGGTACTTTTTCCAGCTCCATTACGTCCAATGATACCCACTACATCGCCTTGTTCAACTTCAAAATTAATATTTCTTAAAGACCAAACATAATCACTAACTCCTTTTGAAGCTCTATCATTGGTCTCACCAATTTTTAAATATGGGTCTTCCTTTCCTCTAAATTTACTCCAAAAACGATTCAAATCATGGCTCAAGGTTCCTGTACCCACTTCTCCTAACCGGTATTGCTTAGATATATTTTCTGCTTTTATGCTTAAATTTTTCATTTATTCTTTTTAATCTAATTTAATTTTCACTTAAATAAATTACAATTCTAATGTTTTATTATTTTGAAATTATGGTAAATATTCAATTTTCACTTTCTTAATAGTCAAAAACAATAAAAGAGAAAATAGGACTTTAAAAAAATAATCAATTCTAATTTTAATGAATGAATAAGCTAAAATGTAGACGTGATATTTTATAATTTTTTTATAAATACGAATTCCTTTCGGAAGCTTTTTTATCATATGATAATAGATAATTTCTTCATTTATACATCGAATTGGGTATTTGAACTTTTCTTTTTTATATAATTGTTCAATACCATTGGCATGAATTCTATAGAAAGATCCCGTAAATGATAGGATTTTAATTTTCCCTTTAATCGAATTTAAATAAATTAATGCTCGATCACCACCGTAAATTTTGAAAAACCAATCAGGAATTTCTAAATTATTTCTAAAAACCAAAAAAGAAATCCCTGGAGATGAGGCTACAAAAAATGCAACCTTACTTATCAAAGCAGGTTTCGTTTACAAAGAAATGGCTGGGGTTTATG
>JANMZS010000166.1:0-10033 GCA_031383535.1 Flavobacterium sp. | reverse complement strand
GAAGCTTCGAAAGGTTTGTTGTAATATTCCCGAATGGTTTTTACAATCGCTTCGCGATACGCCGCTAAATGCGTTCCTCCTTGTGTGGTGTTTTGTCCGTTTACAAACGAATGGTATTCTTCGGAATATTGTGTTTTACTGTGTGTTAATGCAATTTCTATATCATCGCCTTTCAAGTGAATGATTGGATATTCTAAATCGTCAGCATTAATAGTTTCTTCTAGTAAATCTTTTAATCCATTTTCGGAATAGTATTTCTCGCCATTGAACAAAATAGTCAAACCATTGTTTAAATAACAATAGTTTTTGAGCATTTTGATGACATACTCGTAACGGAATTTGTAGTTCTTGAAAATAGCTTCATCTGGAATAAAAGTAACTTTGGTTCCTTTACGCTTGGTAGTTTCAACAACATCCTCATCAAGTACTAAATTTCCTCCTGAGAATTCTGCCGCTTTTTGCTTCTCATCACGAACGGATTCTACTCGGAAATAATTAGACAAAGCATTTACGGCTTTTGTTCCAACTCCATTCAATCCAACCGATTTTTTAAAAGCTAAAGAATCGTATTTTCCACCGGTATTCATTTTGGAAACCACATCAATGACTTTCCCTAAAGGAATTCCACGACCATAATCACGAACTGTAACGGTTTTATCTTTGATGGTCACTTCGATATTTTTTCCTGCACCCATGACAAATTCATCGATACAGTTGTCCAAGACTTCTTTGAGAAGAATATAAATACCATCATCTGGTGAAGACCCGTCACCGAGTTTCCCGATATACATTCCGGGACGCATACGAATATGTTCTTTCCAATCGAGTGAGCGTATATTATCTTCGTCGTATTTCGTGGTTTGGTCTGACATTTTAAAGGGTTTCGAATTAACTGTATTCTGAAAGGTCTTTTCTTTATGAACCTAACACAATGCGCTAATATAGGGAAAGTCAATCCATTTTAAAAGAGAGTAACTTCAAAGTTATTAAGATGATATTGACAGCCATTTTTAGAATTTAGATTTCAGATTTAGCAACTTTCACATAGCGCAAATCTTCACCTAAATTTTTTAAATTTAAAACAAGATCACTTCTTATAATACTTTCTCAATTTCAAGTTTAATTCTTTGGGGTTAAAAGGCTTAATAATATATTCGTCTATACCAATAAGTATCGCTTTTTCGAGATAACCATAAGATGCAGATGCTGTTAAAGCAATAATAGGTATCGAAGTATCTTTGCCCCTAATAATGGAAGTTGCTTCATACCCATCCATAATTGGCATAGCCAAATCCATTAATATAACATCATATTTACCACTTTTGAATTTTTGAGTAGCCAACAATCCATTTAGAGCAATATCTACTTTTACATTCCAATGCGATAATATTTTCTCAGCTACTTTTACGTTAATCAAGTTATCTTCAACGAGTAAAACACGCATTCCTTCAAGATCTTCTTCTTTATAATCGTGATATAAAATATCATTATTTAAATCTAAACTACTCGTAAAATAAGGAACATTCAACACAAAACTAAACGTTGAGCCTACTCCAACCTCACTTTGCAAATCAATATCTGAATCTAACAATTGAAGTAATTTTTTGGAAATTATCAATCCCAAACCAGTTCCGCCATATTTTCTGGTGGTACTCTTTTCTGCTTGTTCAAATTGTTGAAAAATTTGATCAAATTTTGATCTTTCTATTCCGATTCCGTTGTCAATAACTTGAACAACAAACTTAGAATTGTCTTTATCTTTTTCTATTTGATGTACTTTAATTTGAACCAAACCATTTTCAGTAAACTTTATGGCATTCGATACTAAATTAGTTACAATTTGACCAAGTCTTAATGGATCACTAATAATATTAGCGGTAAAATCATTATCAATTATAACTTCAATTTTATTTGAATTCTCTTGTGCTTTAACTTCTAATGATTTTCCGATTTGCATAATCAATTCATGAAAGTCGAATGGAATTTTTTCAATATCAATTTTTCCTGCTTCTATTTTATTAAAATCAAGAATGTCATTAATAAGTAGGTATAAATTTTGAGCTGAGTGTTTTAATACATCAATGTTTTCTTCAAAACTGGCAAAAGAATTTTCTTTTTCCATGATATAAATCAAACCAATAATAGCATTTAATGGCGTTCTGATTTCGTGGCTCATAACAGAAAGAAAATCAGACTTGGCGTTGTTTGCCTTTTCGGCATTTTCTTTGGCCTTAAATAATTGATCTTCAAACTCTTTTTTGGAATCAATTTCTTTGTTTAAAATAGTAAATAAATCGATTAAATTATCTTCATCATCCAGCTTTACATCATTGACATTTAATTGTTTTATAGCATAAATTAACTTGTCATGTATTTTTCTTTTTTTCTCTAGCTCCTCTTTTATTTTTGAGTTAATTTGAAAGTATTCTTTGTCATTTAAACGCGAAGATTGTTCAGATAATTCAGCATCACGTTCATAGTTTATATAAGATAAATTAACCGCATGGATAAAATTTTGCAACTCTTTATTGTTTTCTATAAGATCATTAGATAAAAATTTATTTATCTGCTTTTTAAGCTGCCTATGGATGTTGTCTTTTTTCATTTAGTTAAAATTCAGAAATGGTTGTAAGAGTCATCGTTTGCTTATGTGATTCCTAAGTAACATACTTTAAATACCTATAAAGTAACGGAATTGTTTTTATATGAAACAAAAAAACCTATAACTATTTTTATAGGTTTAATTAATTTCATTTTTTGACTTTTTTTAAACGTTAAATCTAAAGTGCATCACATCACCATCTTTGACCACATATTCCTTGCCTTCTACCTTAAATTTCCCAGCTTCTTTGCATTTAGCTTCCGAGCCATATTGCACATAATCTTCATACCCAATAACTTCGGCACGAATAAATCCTTTTTCAAAATCGGTATGGATTACTCCTGCAGCCTGAGGTGCTGTAGCCCCTATGTTTATTGTCCAAGCGCGTACTTCCTTAACTCCTGCCGTAAAATAAGTTTGTTGTTTTAATAATTTATAAGCAGCACGAATCAAAACAGAGGAACCTGGCTCACTCAAACCCATATCCTCCAGAAAAACCTGACGCTCTTCATAGCTTTCTAATTCGGTTATATCCGCCTCTGCTCCTACCGATAGTATAATTACTTCTGCTTCTTCATCTTTTACTAATTCACGAACTTGATCTACATATTTATTTCCATTTACAGCCGAATTCTCATCGACATTGCACACATATAAAACAGGTTTGGTGGTAATCAATTGAAAACCTTCCATCAATTCTTCTTCTTCATATCCTTTTGGAATAACGGTTCTAGCTGATTTTGCCTGTAGCAAGGTTTCTCTAATTCTATTAAGCAATCCTTCTTCCAGTTGTGCTTCTTTATTACCCGTTTTAGCAGCTCGTTTTACTTTTTCCAAACGTTTTTCTACCGTTTCTAAATCCTTTAATTGCAACTCAATATCAATCGTTTCTTTATCTCTAATAGGATTTACATTACCATCAACGTGAACAATATTATCGTTATCAAAACAACGCAATACGTGTATAATAGCATTACACTCTCTTATATTTCCTAAAAATTGATTTCCTAAACCCTCACCTTTACTAGCTCCTTTGACCAAACCTGCAATATCAACAATATCAACCGTTGCCATTTGAACACGTTCTGGTTTTACTAATTCTTCCAATTTTTCGATTCTCGGATCAGGCACATTAACAACACCTATATTAGGTTCAATAGTACAAAACGGAAAGTTCGCACTTTGTGCTTTGGCATTAGATAAACAATTAAATAAGGTTGATTTTCCAACATTGGGTAATCCTACAATTCCTGCTTTCATTATCGTTTGAATTTTTTAAGAGTGCAAATATAGCTTTTATATCTTTTAACCCGTTGGGTGTATTTATTAAAAAACATCTTTCCATTTTTTTTGTACCGTAACCAAAAAAATCAATCTATTCAGTAATTTTCGCAGATGATTGTATAGTTATTGTATAGTTTATATACCTATCCAGCTATAGAATTAAATATATGACTGTATTAAATTTGCAAAAAAAACTAAACTGAATTATGAAAAAAATTACCTTCTTATTTTTATTTACAATCTGTACGGTTGGATACACACAAAACCTACCGTTAGATTTCGAATCAGCAACTCCTTATCCATTTACTGATTTTGATGGAGGTGTTGCCACAAAAATTGCAAATCCACAAATTTCAGGAATCAATACTAGTGCCAATGTGATGCAATTAATTAAAGGCTCAGGTGCAACTTGGGCAGGAAGCAAAATTACGTTGCCAAATCCAATAGATTTAACAACAAATAGATTGTTTAAAGTAAAAGTATTTTCTCCTGTATCAGGAATAAAACTTACCTTAAAGTTTGAGGGAAATGGTCCTTTTGTTTTTCAAAAAACATCTTCGCCTATAATTGCGGCTAATGTTTGGGAGGAACTAACTTTTGACTTTTCACAAGATGCTGTGAATAATTTAAACAATCAAATTGTGTTTATATTTGACTTGGGGACTCAAGGTGACGGAAGTCTAAATTCAACTTATTTATTTGACGATGTAACTCAATCAGTGGCAACTGGCCCCCTTTTAGATTTACCCACTTTACCCTTGAATTTTGAATCTACTACTTTGGCTTATCCATTTCTTGATTTTGGTGGTGGAACTACAAAAATACTTTCAAACCCTTTTCCTGATGCTGTCAATTCAAGTCCTACTGTGGTTCAAATGATAAAAAAACCAGGAGAAACCTATGGTGGTAGCGTTATTCAAATGGCAGGTCCAATTGATTTTTCGACCAATAAAATAGTTAAAGTCAAAGTTTGGTCGCCCATAGCATGTAAAAAATTATTGTTGAAATTTGAAGGAAGCCCCATCGATTTTGATTATGGTGCTTTCGAAACAGAGGTGACAATTACTAAAGCTAATGAGTGGGAAGAACTAACTTTCGACTATAATTCGCCTACATTATTTCCTCCTGTAAACAACAATGACACTAAAATTGTATTTTTCTTTGACTTTGGAAATCAAGGAGATGGAAGTATAAATTCAACGTATTATTTTGATGATATCGCTTTTTCTACTCCTTTGTCAACTCCTTCTTTTGAAATTTCAAAAGTTAAACTATATCCAAATCCAGTGTCGCAACAAGTAACAATAGATGCCAATAAAGAAATTCAAAAAGTAGTTATTTATGACCTATTAGGAAAGGAAATTCTAGTCAAAAAGCCTCAAAGTAACATGACAACAATACCAACTAATGGATTACAGAAAGGCGTATATGTTGTTAAAACTACTATTGATGGAAAAGAAACCACTTCAAAATTTATTAAAAATTAATCATTTTAGTAAACGAAGTCGTTTAAACTTTTTTCAATTGGCTGCAAAATCGTCTTTTTATCCCATATTTCATCTTTTTTTTACTCCGTAGCTCTGCTATGCAGTTCATAAAAGCTAAAATCTGAAACAAAAATCCTAATTTTTCGCTTCAATCAAAAAAGTTTAAACGACTTCAACAATAAAATATCCAATTAAAAGATAAATTATAACAATTCTAGTTTTTTAGCAAAAATTCGTGAAATAAACTCCATACATTTTAGAATGTATTAAATTTATGTTAAATTGCCAACAATTGAAAAACAATTATTAATCAATTCACTCAAATTATGAAAAAAATTACATTGTTAATGCTAATTCTAAATGTTTCTTATGTTGTGGCACAAAACGAGGTGCCTAAATCAACTAACGAACCTGAAATTAAAGGGCAGGAGCTAAAAGATGTTGTAATCGTAGGTTCTAGAAATGCAAAAAGAACGGTCGTAAACTCAGCTGTTCCCATTGATATTATTGATGTAAAAACGGTAACAACCCAAAGTGGAAAGTTAGAAATCAATGAACTGCTACAATATGTTGCTCCGTCTTTCAATGCCAATAAACAATCTGGTTCTGATGGTGCTGACCACGTTGATCCAGCATCGTTACGAGGAATGGGACCTGACCAAACACTGGTTTTAATCAACGGAAAAAGAAGACACCAATCGTCTTTAATCAATCTTTTTGGTACTCGCGGTAGAGGAAATACAGGAACCGATTTGAATGCTATTCCTGCCTCTTCCATCAAAAGAATCGAAATTCTAAGAGATGGTGCCGCAGCACAATATGGATCTGACGCTATTGCTGGGGTAATCAACATTGTACTTAATGATAATGTTAACGAACTGACTGGTGCTATTACTTTTGGAGCCTATAACACTGATGCACAAGGTGATTTTCCAGAAGGAACAACCAATACAAAATGGAATTACTTAGACAAAGATGGAAATGGAAACACCACTCGTAAAGCCCCAACTTTTGATGGTGCTTCGACCAAAGTTTCGGCTAACTACGGCGTAAAATTAGGTCAAAAAGGAGGCTTCATTAACTTCACAACTGAATTTTTGAATAAAGAAAAAACATTGCGTCCAGGATTTGATTTCAGAAAAGGATTTGGCGAGGCCGAAATTACCAGTTCTAATATTATGGCTAATTTATCACTTCCTATTACAAATAAAATTGATTTTTATGCTTTTGGAGGCAGAAATTACCGTGATACTGATGCCTATGCTTTTACAAGAAATGGCGGAGCAAGAGTGGTAGAAGATATTTATCCTGGGGGATATACGCCTAGAATTACTTCCGTTATTGTTGACAACTCAATTGTTGCAGGTTTTAAAACTAAAACGGCTAGTGGGTGGAAAATTGATTTGAGCAATGCTTTTGGTAAAAATATTTTTGACTACACCATCAAAGGAACTCTAAACGCTTCTTTAGAAAGTGCTTCTCCAACTCAATTTGATGCTGGTGGTCATAGTCTAAGCCAAAACACAACGAATTTAGACTTTTCTAAAAATTATGCTACTGTATTAAAAGGAATGAACTTAGCTTTTGGAGCAGAGTATCGTACAGAAAATTTTGAAATTTTTGCTGGTGAAGAAGGATCTTATGCTCTTTATGATATTAATGGAGACATTGTTACTACTGACACTCAAATTGTTGCAACAGTTCCTAATCCAGATTATGATCCAACTAACCCAGAATCACCAACTACTACTGAAAGACCAAGAGGTTCTCAAGGATTTCCGGGTTATGGACCAAATAACATAGTCGATAAATCGCGTTCTAATTTTTCCGCTTATGTGGATACCGAATTTGATATTACAAAAGAGTTATTGCTTAGCGGAGCTGTTCGTTTTGAAAACTACAGTGATTTTGGTAGTACTGTAAACGGAAAAATTGCTTCTCGATTTAAAGTTTCGGAAAATATTAATTTAAGAGGTTCAGTTAGTACTGGGTTTAGAGCGCCTTCATTAGCTCAAGTTTATTACAATACCAATTTTACCAACTTTAGCAATTCAGGTGCTGATGAAGTATTACTTGCTGCTAATAAAAGTACTACTGCCGCTGCGTATGGAATTGAAAAATTAAAACAAGAAACAGCAATCAATGCGTCTTTGGGTTTCACAGTAAAAGAAGGTGATTTTACAGCTACAATTGATGGATATCTAATAAATGTAAAAGATAGAATCGTTTTGACGGGTTATTTTGAAGCCCTACCTGCTTTAGACCTTGATGTAGATTATGTACAATTTTTTGTCAATGGAGTAGCTACAAAAACTGTGGGTTTAGATGTAGTTTTAGCTTGGAAAAAAAATATTGGTAATTCTAAATTTGGAGCAACACTAGTAGGTAATTTCAACAACATGAAGGTTAGTGAAGTTAACAATGGTACATTAGGTTTAGATAAAGAAAGTTTTTTTGGTGAAAGAGAAAAAGCCTTTTTGCTAGCTTCGGCACCTGCAAATAAATTTGGTTTAAATTTGAATTATGCTCGAAAAAGGTTTGATGCTGGTGTAGCATTTACCCGTTTTAGTGAAGTAAAATTATTAGATTACCAAGCTTATGAAGATGATGCCGATTATGGTTCTTTTGAAAACAAAATAGCAGCCGCAACCGACACCTATTCTTCAAAAATCGTAACTGATTTGACACTAGGTTTCAAATTATCGAATAATACAAAATTAAGTATCGGTGCTAATAACTTATTCAATATTTATCCAGACCAACAAGATGACTGGGTTGAAGCTGGTGGCTATTGGGATGCCGTTCAAATGGGTTTCAACGGAGCATATTACTATGCAAGATTAGGATTTAATTTCTAATCAAGTATTTTTTCTAAAACCAAAAAATCCTGAGTTTAACGCTCAGGATTTTTTGATTATATAAAGTAAATTAAAACTATTCGTTATGTAAGAAAGCTTGTCTATTCAACAAAGTTTCTTCGCTTTCTACATGATTATCATCAGGAATACAACAATCAACAGGACAAACAGCAGCACATTGTGGCTCATCATGAAACCCTTTGCACTCTGTACATTTTCCAGGAACGATATAATACACTTCATCAGAAATTGGCGTTTGAGCCTCATCTGCATCCACTTCTTCGCCAGAAGGCAAAATTATTTTACCCTTTACTTTGGTTCCGTCTTTGTATCTCCAATCATCGGCACCTTCATATATTGCTGTATTTGGACATTCTGGTTCACAAGCCCCACAATTGATACATTCGTCTGTTATTATAATTGCCATTTTGTTTAGGTTAAATATTATAAGTTAAAATTATACGGGTAACGTTTTCTCTTTGGACTTATAACTAATTAAAGCTTATTTTTGTGCAAAATTACAATCAAAACTCTTCATATACAAATTACTTATGACACAAAACGATAAAAAAAAATGTTTTATTGAATTAGGAAAGTTTTTAAGCCAATTTTCTAAGGAAGGAAATGTCGAAAAATCGGATGTTTTGAATACTAATTTAGCTTCGCTCAGTTCGACTTCGTCTCGGGTGTTTTTTGAAAACTTTTCAAATTTAATTCAACTATCACAATCACACAATGGCTGGTATACTCCTGAAAATGTCTATTTTTCGATTCAATCGTGGGCAAAAGCTTTAACCGAAGAAAATCTAAATCAATGGCTTAACCCCTATAATCTTGAAGGAAATAAACCTAAAAATATTGGAATTATTTTAGCTGGAAACATTCCTCTGGTTGGCTTTCACGATTTTTTATCGGTATTAATTTCTGGAAATAATGTTCTGATAAAAACCTCGTCAAACGATCAATATTTATTGCCTTTTTTGGCTAAATATATCATTGCCATCGAACCTGAATTTGAAAATAAAATCACATTCGTAGAAGGCAAATTAGAAAATTTTGACGCCGTTATCGCAACAGGAAGTGATAATACAGCTCGCTATTTTGAGTATTACTTCAAAGACAAACCTAGTATCATTCGAAAAAACAGAAATTCGGTTGCCGTTTTGAACGGAAAAGAAACTTCGGCACAATTAAGTGCTTTGGGCGAAGATATTTTTAGGTATTTTGGATTGGGATGTCGCAATGTTTCTAAAATTTTTGTCCCGAAAGGCTATTCGTTTACAACTTTTTTCGAAGCTATTTTCGAATACCAAGATGTGATTCATTATGAAAAATATGCCAACAATTATGATTACAATAAGGCGGTATTTTTGATGAGTAATTTCAAATTATTAGATAATGGTTTTTTAACGTTGAAAGAAGATTCTAGTTACTCCTCACCTATTTCGAGTGTTTTTTATGAATTTTATGACGATTTGAACGATTTACAACTAAAACTAAAAGCAGACGAAGATAAAATTCAATGCGTTGTAAGTAACAATATCGTTGAAAACAGTATTGATTTTGGACAAACACAGCAACCTAATTTATGGGATTATGCAGATAATGTTGATACTATTGCTTTTTTGTTAACAACATAGTAAAAAATTATTGAATTATTTTGAATTATATAATGCTTATTCAACTGCTATTACCGAAATTTGCATTTTTAAAATTTGGATATCATCAATACTATGAAAAAACACAACTACAGCGCATTGAATTTTATCTTCGTCTGCTTTTAGTTTTAGTTGTAAATCGTT
>JANMZS010000165.1:0-9762 GCA_031383535.1 Flavobacterium sp. | reverse complement strand
TTTGAGCGTAGGTTTGCTGTGTACTTTCTTTTTATGGCAAGAAACAACTCATTTATGGAGCAAAATAGGTCTAGGATTAGGCGGACTTTTGATTTTTTCAGGGCTTTGTATTTCGGAGTCTCGAGGAGCTTTTATTAGTTTATTCGTGGCGTTGGGATATTATTTTTGTTCTTCTTTTCGGCTCTTTCGCCGAGACAAAGGGGAAATTAAAACAAAATCTTTATTGAATTGGAAAGTATTTATTGGTATTGCTGTGATTTTAGCCAGTAGTTTATATTTTCTTTCAACAGTCAACAAAAGTAAATCGGAATCTACTTCGGGACGATGGTTTGCTACACAACAGATTTTAGAACAAATAACAAACACTCCTTTTGGTCATGGAGTAGGTTCATTTTCAAAAGAATATAACAAAGCGAAAGCAGTATATTTTGAAAAAAACACCAATTGGGACGAAATGAAAAACGCAGGCTACATTTATAACGCCAATAACGATTTATTAGAATTGACTTTTGAATTAGGCATCGTTTGGATGGCTATTTTTATTGCTTTTATTCTGTTGCTTTTTTGGAAAAATCAAGATAATCCAGAAATTCGGTTTTGTCGTTCCCTTTTAGTTTGTTTGCTCGTTTTTTCACTCACTACATCTATTATCGTTCTACCAGTACTTGTCATTATAGGTTGTTCCTGTGCCGTTGTCATTATAAATAGATCGCAATCAAAAGTTATTTATGAATTTAAAAATCGCACCATTTATAACTGGATAGGAATTGGGTTTATGCTGTCATTTCTATTTATCATGTTCAATAGAATTCAAGCTGAAAGTAAACTCTATAAATTGTACGAAGGGAAATTGTATCTAAAAGGGGTTTCTCATTTACAAGGTTATTTATCAAAAATTGATGCCAAAGGAGAAGAATGCTTTATGGGTGGATTTGCGCTCATTAAAAATGGCTATATCGAAGATGGAATTTCTAATATGCAAATTGGTTTTAACCGCTCTGGAAGACCTAGCTTAGGCAGAATATTGGCAGATGGATTACAAAAACAAAAAAAATATAAAAAAGCACAAGAAATATACAACTACAATAAAAATGTAGAACCCTTTCGATATGAAGCACGAATGGATTTGCTGGATTTGTTTATTGAAACTAAACAAAAAGATAAAGCAACAAAAATGGCTCAAGAAATAGTGCATTTGCCTGTTAAAATACCTTCGGCAACAATTGTTAGTTTTAAGAAAAAAGCACAGTCGTATTTTGATGGAGTTGAGAAGAAATAATATTCTCCAATTAGAAAACAACATTCCATTTTTTACGAATACCAGAAATGCTAAAAAAGAAAATTCTATTGTTTAGAAGTTCGCAAAAACATCAAAAAAATAGAAAAGAAATGGAACTTTTAAATTACAAATATTGCTTTTTATAATAAGCAGTATACTCTCCAGAAGTAACATTATTCAACCAATCTTGATTTTGCAGATACCAATCAATAGTAATTTCTAATCCTTGTTCAAAAGTTACTGATGGACTCCATCCTAGTTCTGTATTTATTTTACTAGCATCAATGGCATAACGTAAATCATGTCCTGGTCGGTCTTTTACATAAGTAATCAATTCTGCTGATTTTCCGGATGCTCTATTCAATTTAACATCCATAATTTGGCACAAAACTTTAACCAGATCAATATTTTTCCATTCATTAAAGCCTCCTATGTTATACGTTTCGTGATTTTTACCTTGATGAAAAACCAAATCGATTGCCATGGCATGATCCTTTACAAACAACCAATCGCGAGTGTAATTTCCGTCACCATAAACTGGTAGTGGTTTATTATTAATGATGTTATTTATGAATAAAGGAATCAATTTTTCGGGAAAATGATTAGGCCCATAATTATTAGAACAATTTGTAATTAGGTATGGCAAACCATAAGTTTCGCCATAAGCCCGAACAAAATGATCTGAACTTGCCTTGGAAGCCGAATAAGGTGAATTGGGGTCGTAAGCTGTAGTTTCTGTAAACAAACCCTCAGCTCCTAGAGAACCATAAACCTCATCAGTGCTTACATGATAAAATCTTTTTCCTTCGGAATTATTCCCCCATTGTTTTCTAGCTACATTAAGCAAATTTACAGTTCCAATTACATTGGTTTTAACAAATGCCATTGGATCTTCAATAGAACGATCTACATGAGATTCAGCAGCTAAATGAATAACCCCATCAAAATGGTGTTTTTGAAACAAATCAGAAATAAAACCTTCGTTGGTAATATCACCTTTTATAAACTTGTAATTTGTAGCATTTTCTAAATCAACAAGATTTTCGAGATTGCCCGCATAAGTAAGTGCATCCAAATTATAAATAATATAGTCTTTATATTGAGTTACAAATTGTCTCACAACATGAGACCCAATAAAACCAGCACCACCAGTGATTAAAATATTTTTCATGAAATGATTTACTTATATTGATTCTATAAAATTACTATTTCCTTTAATATTCATTTTTAGTACACATCCTAAAGACTCTAAAACCAATACATATTGTTTTTTATTTACCTCTTGAATAGTAGCTTCTTGGTTAGCAAACGGCCCTGAAAGTACTTTTATTTTACTTCCAATCTGGTATGGTTCAACAGTAATGTCATCGATATAAGAACCATCAAGCCAATTTTTTATAGTTTGAATTTCCTCATCCTTTACAATAGCTGGTTTTCCTAACCAAAACAAATACCGAACAACACCCGAAGACAAGAAGGCTAAATTTCTGTCTGATTCTTCTAACTGTAAAAAAACATAAGAATTAAAAAGTGGCACTTCAACCTTTTTTTTACGATCAGACCATTGCTTTACCTTAGTGATTAATGGACAATAACATTCAATTCCTTTTTCCTTAAGTTGTTCAGCAACTTTTTTTTCCCATTTAGGTTTTGTATAAACTACATACCAATTCATACGTATTTGTATTGAAAAAATAAATCTATTAAATTAGATTTAAGAGCCAATAGCTCTATAAATAAAACCAATATCGTTCATTTTTGATTCGTTTAAAATATTTCTTCCATCAAAAACGAAGGCTGGTTTTTGCATTAAATCATAAATTTTTTGCCAATCATACGCTGCAAATTCATCCCATTCCGTAAGAACTGCAATAGCATGTGCGTTTTTACACGTTTCGTAAGGGTCTATAAATGAATTAATATTACTGGCGTTACTTTCTGACGACCTTGTCTCTAAATAATCTAAATCGGCTAGTATTTTTTTATGGGAAACTTTGGGGTCAAAAACAGCAATTTTCGCTTGTTCATTTATTAAATCGTCAGCAACATATATAGCCGCTGATTCTCTAGTGTCATTGGTGTCTTTTTTGAAAGCCCATCCTAAAAAAGCAATTTTTTTATCGGCAACAGTGTTATAAAGTGTTTTTACAATAGTATTCGAAAAACGCTTTTTTTGATGATCATTCATAATAATAACCTGCTCCCAATAATCGGCTACTTCATTTAATCCGTAAGATTTAGCTATGTAAACCAAATTCAATATGTCTTTCTGAAAACAAGACCCTCCAAAACCAACTGATGCTTTAAGGAATTTAGAACCGATTCTGCTATCCATACCTATGGCTTTGGCTACCTCATTGATATTGGCTCCTGTTTTTTCGCACAATTCCGACAAGGCGTTTATAGACGATATCCTTTGTGCTAAAAAAGCATTGGCAGTCAGTTTTGACAATTCAGACGACCACACATTTGTAGTCAATATTTTTTCTGGGGTTACCCAATTTGAATAGACATCTACTAGCGATTGTATGGCATTTTGACCTTCAATTGTAGTGTCACCACCTATTAATATTCTGTCAGGATGTAACAAATCTTCAATTGCAGTTCCTTCGGCTAGAAACTCAGGATTGGAAAGAATTTGAAATTGAACTCCATTACCCGTATTGTCTAATATGCTTTTTATTGCTTCGGCTGTTCGAACTGGCAAAGTTGATTTTTCTACTACAATTTTATTCTGTTTCGCAATTTTAGCAATTTGTCTGGCACATAATTCAATATATTTTAAATCGGCTGCCATGCCCTTACCCTTCCCGTAAGTTTTGGTTGGGGTATTTACAGATATAAATATAACTTGAGCTTCATCGATAGCTTTATCAACTTCTGTAGAGAAAAATAAATTTCTACCTCTAGTTTCTGCAACAATAGCACTCAATCCAGGCTCATAAATAGGAATATTATTGCAATCAATATCATTCCAAGCTGCTATTCGTTCTACATTTAAATCCACCACGGTAACTTGAATATGGGGACATTTTTGTGCAATAACTGCCATCGTTGGTCCACCAACATATCCAGCACCAATGCAACAAATTTTTGTTATTTTCATTCTACTATTATTAAATCTATTATTCTAAAATACTAATTAATTTTTTAAATTTTCCCAATACCATTTTACCGATTCTTTCAATCCTTGTTGCATTGAAAATTTAGGATTGTATCCCAACAAATTCTTTGCTTTTTCGATACTTGCTAGGGAATGGGGGATATCACCCACTCTATTTGGCCCATATTCAACTGTTATATTAGCTATTTTGGGATTGTAAATAGCTAAAAATTCTTTTAAATAATCTACTAAGTTATTTAATGTATTTCTATCTCCAAAGGCAACATTATAAA
The DNA here is from genome assembly GCA_031383535.1 of Flavobacterium sp. GTDB lineage: Bacteria > Bacteroidota > Bacteroidia > Flavobacteriales > Flavobacteriaceae > Flavobacterium. The sequence goes on along the minus strand of JANMZS010000165.1, from coordinate 5,087 downwards.
CCGTATTAATTGCGGCTTCATCTTTTGTTGTCATAGCCAATTCATTCATTTGAATCACATTGTCAATGTACGTAAAATCACGAGAATAGTTTCCATCTCCGTTTATTATCGGACTTTCTAAATTCATCAATTGCATAACAAATTTCGGAACTACTGCTGCATAGGCCCCGTTAGGATCTTGATTTTTTCCAAAAACATTAAAATATCGCAGACCTATAGTTTCTAAACCATAGGTTTTACTGAAAATTTCTGCATACAATTCATTGACATATTTTGTTATTGCATAAGGCGAAAGTGGTTTCCCTATTACCTCTTCGACTTTTGGTAAACTCTCAGAATCTCCATAGGTGGATGAACTCGCAGCATACACAAAACGCTTTATTTTAGCATCGCTAGAAGCTACTAACATATTTAAAAAACCAGAAACATTCACATCATTTGTTGTTATTGGATCATTAATTGAACGCGGAACTGAACCTAGAGCGGCCTGATGCAATACATAGTCAACATCTTGAACAGCTTTTCGGCAATCATCAATGTTACGAATGTCTCCCTCTATTAGTTGAAAGTTGTTGTTGTCCATGAAAACTGCTACATTATGTTTATGACCTGTAGCAAAATTATCTAAACAAACTACTTTATAATCTTTATTCAAAAAATATTCACAAAGATTAGACCCTATAAATCCAGCACCTCCAGTAATTAAAATGGTAATTTTATTTTCTGATTTCATCAATTTTGGTTTAAAACCTTAATCTAATTCTGTTTTTTATTTTTCGATACTTAAATAAAACTGCTTCAAAAATATTTTTAGGTACATCTTCATCTACATATCCATTAGCATAAACTTTATTTCCATAGCCATAGCCGTATCCATAACCATAGCCGTATCCATAACCATAACCTGCTCCATATTTAGCTTTGTTTTGAAATCCATTCAAAATAATACTAATATTATTTAATTCACCTCGTTTGACCCGATTGTTCAGTAAAGTAATCATTTCTTTTTTCGTGAAATTTTGTCTTACAATATATAAAATCACATCACTGAATTGCGCTAACTCCAAAGCATCCGAAACGATACCTACAGGAGGAGTATCTAATATAATATAATCATACTTTAATTTTAGCTCATCCATTAGCTCTTTCATAGCATCACTCATTATCATTTCGGCAGGATTAGGCGGAATAGGCCCTGAAATAATTACATCGAGATAAGGGATTGGTGTCTTGTTTATAATTTCATCAAGTGTTTTTTGCTTAATAAGATAATTAACGACACCCACTTCATTTGTCAAATTAAATTCTTCAAAGAGTTTTGGTTTTCGTAAATCAAGACCAATAATTACTGTTTTCTTTTCGCTCATAGCAAATACTGTGGCTATGTTTAGAGAGCAAAATGTTTTCCCTTCTCCACTGACAGACGAGGTAATCATCAGGGTTTTTGCACCCTCTAAATGCTGCTTTTTGTATAAAAACTGTAAGGATGATCGAATCGCTCTAAAAGATTCCGACAACGCTGATTTCGGTTTATTAAAAACGGCCAACTCCGTTTCTTCTTTGCTTAAACCTACAATTCCCAATAAAGGAATCTTTGTAGTTTTGCTAATATCCTCGGCATTTTGGATTGAATTGTTGATAAAGAAAATTGCAAAAATAAATAATAATGGAATCAGCAAGCCCATAAAAAAGGCAGTTACATAATTCACTGAGGTATTAGGTCCAATCAGTCCTCCACCTATATCTTTTGCAGGATCTATAAAATGAATATCCGACAAATTAGCTGCTTTTACAATATCGGCCTCGCTTCTTTTCTCCAGAAATGTACTGTAGATATTATCACTTAAGTCATATTTTCGCTTAATTTTTATAAGCTCTTGTTGTTCTTCAGGCAATTTTTTAATCGTACTTTCGGTTTCATTAATTTTATTATTTACTAACGCCAAATCATATTGTAAAGAAGATTTGGCAGAGGCAATATTTTCAAGTAAAACTTTTTTTACTGATTCCATTTGATTGTCAAAATCTTTGAAAATCTTTTCACTCTTTACGGCATAAGCCATCTCTGATCTTTGTGCTGAAAGTGAAATTAATTTTGAAATATTGGTAACAATATTTGGATCATCAATTCCTGCTACAGATGGTGCAGGAAGCTTAGAATAATCAACACTGTTTTTCAAGTATGCTTTTAGTGAATTATAATAGGCGGTTTTACGAGTGATTTCATCTTTCTTGATGTCAAATTCTAGGATTTTATTAGAAAACTTACCCCCTCCATCTTCAATATCATATATGTTTTTATCTTTTCTAAAGGACTTTAACTCATTGGTAGTTTCCTTCATTTGCGATTCCATGGCAACCAATGTGCTATCAATAAATGAAATAGTATTTGTCGCGAATTGATTTTTAGCATCTAGCTGCCTTTTAATCAACATGTTAACAGTTGCGTTTAAGTATTCAACCATCCTAGCCTTGTTGGGTCCAGTCATACTCAATGTAATTATTGAACCCCCTTTGTCATCAGATCTCACTCCTAATCCTCTATATGCCGAAACAGTACCATCAAAATCATTAAACTGTAGAAAATATTCGTTTCCAACATATAAACCTGGATTGTCCTTTATTTGCAATTTCAAGTTTAAAAAGGGTAAGGATACTTTTTCTCCAACTCTGTATTGTTTATTAAATTCCCCTGGAACGACGGAAGTTTGACCATAAGAATTATCAGAATAGGTAATTGTAGAAACTGAATTGCCTGAAAAAGGGATTTTAATTCGATATACATTTTCACTTAAAAACTTTATTGCAATTAAACTACCCGCAATTTGACCTTTACTTTTGTCGATATCTACATAAAAAGGCACAGCTCCATAAGCGTCTATAAGCTGGTATTTGCCTTGTGAATAATAACTAATATAATATTGTAGTTTATCAACTACCAACTCATTATGCGACCTAGATTGTAAAGTTGTTGTGATGGATTGCACCTGATCTGAAGTCCCTCCCCAATTGAAGACTAAACTAGTGTTTGAAGTAAAGAAAGGATTATTTTCTTCTTTAACAGCAATAAGAGTGTCCATGGAATAAATTTTTTCCTTTCGAATATTTACCTGATAAGCAATAGAATAAGTAATCGCTAAACTAATAATAAACCATCGCCAATAACTCGCAATTTTAATTAAAAAACTTTTGAAGTCAAATCCTGATTGGTTTTCAAAAATCGAAAAATCTTTTATATCTAACATTTTTGATCTATATTAATTTTTAAACAGTAAATAAACTGTTGTTCCTAGTGTAATTAATGAAACAATGGATGTAAAACCTTCCATTCCTGTTTTAAATGATTCCCAAGCATTCCTTTTAAGCGGCTTAATATAAATGAAATCATTGGGTTGTAATTGATAATAAGGCGATTTCATCACATTGATATCTGTGAGGTCAATATCATGCATTTCGATTCCGGTTGGTAATTGACGTATAATTGTGACTGCTTTCCTGTTACCAGTTGCATTAATATCCCCAGAATTGGCAATAGCTTCCATAATATTCACATGGTCTTGAAAAATAGTTTTAGTACCTATAGCACCCACTTCGCCTATCATGGTATATTTGAATCCAGCCAATTTTACTGTCACAAAAAGACTAGCCTCTTTATTAAAATAGTCAGCCAATAATTGTTTTTCGATTTTATCTCTAACTTCTTCCACAGTATAACCGATTATATTCATTTCGCCTAAGACTGGAATTCTAATATTTCCGTGATCATCTACTTTAAATCCGTCAAAATACAAGGCGGACTCAGACTTTCCAACTTCTCCTTGATTTGAAGGGCTAAAAATAGTAACTAACTTAGGATCGATGGCTTTTATAGTCAAAGTAATAACATCGTTTATTTGCAATCGATATGGTTTTGAATGTATAAGGTTAACAGTAGATATGACTTCCTGACCTTCTTTTTTTTGAAGATAAATCATATCCTGACTAGCATCACAAGAAATTAATAGAGTAAAGACTCCCATCCATAAATACAATAACGATTTATTCATTTTACTATTTTTGTAACAAATATAGCTTTTCATTTTACAAATTAAAAATATCGTTATTTATTATATCATAAATTAATTATTTTTGTAGTGACTTCTCAAAAGGAACTCTTTGCAAAATACTTCGTCCTAAAGTAACTTCATCAGCATATTCTAGTTCATCACCAACAGAAATCCCTCTGGCAATAGTTGAAGTAATAACATCACAATCTTGAATCTGTTTATAAATATAAAAATTGGTAGTATCGCCTTCCATTGTAGAACTTAACGCAAAAATAATTTCGGAAACTGAACCCGATTTTACTTTTTCAACCAAAGTATTAATGTTTAACTGACTCGGTCCAACACCATCAATTGGAGAAATTTTACCGCCTAAAACGTGATAAATCCCTCTAAACTGACCCGTATTTTCTATAGCCATAACATCTCGAATGTCCTCGACAACACAAATAATTTGGTGGTTTCTTTTAGAATTATAACAAATTTCACAAATGTCAACATCAGAAATATTATGACAGCTGATACAAAATTTCACTTCTTCTCGCATTGTAGTGAGCGATTGTGCTAAAAATCCTGTATGCTCCTTGGGTTGTTTCAATAAATGCAAAACCAATCGTAAAGCCGTTCTTTTGCCAATGCCTGGCAATTGTGCCATTTCGTTTACTGCTTTTTCTAAAAGTTTTGATGAAAATTCCATAAATATAAAAAGTAATATGCAGAGCTTCCAGCCTTTAAAAGGCTGGAAGCTTTATAAAATTAATACTGATTTGTTGTTAACAAAACTAGGGTACAAGCCACATCAACTTTTATATTATTGAGCTCTAATAACAGAAAACCCTGAGTTTTATCAGTTATTAGAATTGAATAATATAAAAGTAGATGTGGCATGCACTCTAGTTTTATTGACTACAAATCAGTATTAAGTTTTTAACTTTCTACTTTAACTTTGCTACTTTATATTTATGGAATTTTCATCAAAACTTTTAGAAAAAGCAGTAAACGAAATGTCTCAATTACCCGGAATAGGTAAAAGAACCGCATTGC
>JANMZS010000162.1:0-2575 GCA_031383535.1 Flavobacterium sp. | reverse complement strand
GATAAACGGATTCGTTCAGTAATTGATTTTTTTAATTGTTTTACCCTTATTTGTTGATTCGCATTGTCTTTTGTTAGTATTAAAAGAGTGTTTATATTTTGATTAATTTGATTTACATTTTCATTATAAGGCTCTAAAAAGGCTTCTTTATTTGTTAGTATATATCCTCTAGCACCCGTTTCTATATTGGTGATGTTTAAAAGAATTTCATTATTTTTATTGATAACGATTTGTGAATGGTCTACCCATTTTTCGGTTGAATTAACTTTAATTGAATTATAATAAAAAACAGCCAATAGTATAGCAATCACTGTAATTGCAATGTAGTAAAAGACAGTATTTTTTCTATTTAATGTAAGTGTCATAGTTGTTTTTTTTAATCTCTCTAGGTTTAATTCTTCGAAGGGCTGCTTCAATTTTTTTGCCACAGATTGATTCGCCTGTTCGTCCGCCGCGGCGGACTCGGGTCACAGATTAAAAATTTTTTTAAAAACCTTTGAACCTGCCTTTCGGCAGGCAGGTCTGTAGCTTTTATTTCATTAATACCTTTGGGGCTATGCCCTGGAGGTATTTTAATTAAGATTCGTCTTTCGTGGTACGAACCAAACTTATTCCCGTGACAAAGAATAAGAATCCCAAAACACCATATATAATGAGCATTTTGATATCTTGATTTCCACCCGAGGTATTTAAAAATATAGTTGCTGTATAGATTAACCCAACAATTCCAAGTAGGGTTAGTATTGCTCCAAAAATTCGTTTGATGTTCATGATTCGTTTGTTTAAATTTCTTCTATTGGATTTCTTCGTTTGTCTTTCAGTTGTTTAAAATGTGTTGGTGAAAACCCTGTTATTTTCTTGAATTGAGTCGACAAATGGGCTACACTACTGTACCCCATTTTCCAGGCGATTTCTGTAATATTGTACTCACCATAAATGATGAGTTCTTTGATGCGTTCTACTTTATGCGAAATAATAAAATGCTCTATGGTTGTGCCTTGCACTTCCGAAAAGAGATTCGCGAGATAGGTGTAATTGTGATTGAGTTTTTCGCTCAAAAAATCCGAAAAATTGATTTTAATAGCTTCTTCCGTGTGATGGATCATTTCGATAATGATGTTTTTAATTTTTTCAATAAGGATGGCTCTTTTGTCATCCATCAGCTCTAATCCTGAATGAAGTAAGCTTTCCTTTAGCAATTCACGTTTTTCGAAAGTGAGTTTTTCCATGATTTCAACTTCTCCTAAATCGACGACAATAAAATGCAGACCTAATTTTTTTAATTCGTCTTTTACTGCCAATTTGCAGCGATTACTTACCATGTATTTGATGTATAGTTTCAAATTGTTTTGGGTTTTTAGTAATTGTCAAAGGTGGGGTAATTTATTTCTAAAAAGTTTGTACAACACTATTTAAAAGTTATATAATTCACAGGTTTTTAAATATAAAATATTGTATTTCAGTAAAATATATTCTTTCAAAGGTACGGCTTTTAACCTATTGTTGTTAGTTAAACCCAACACAAATGAAAAATAGTCTAATCGCTTTGGTGTAATGCCGCGGTATATTTCATTTAGTTCTCCCAAATCTATCGGGATTATTGGACTAATTTTAAATAAATAGCGCTATTAAATAGTATAGAGAATCAGTTTTGAAATCTTATAAAACAAAAAAGCCTGTAAATCTTAATGATTTACAGGCTTTTTAAAAAGATAAAGTGGAGTCGGGGAGAGTAGCTCCGCTCCTGAATTCCATACCTGCAAATGCCAATTGCTGTCTTTTGCAAAGACAGACGTCTGTAAACAAAAAAAATCCAAACAAGTAAACTTGATGGATTTCTTTTATTTACAGCCGCCAACAAATGGCGAGTGATGTGGAGTCGGGGAGAGTCGAACTCCCGTCCAAACAAGCAACTAAAGAGCTTTCTACACGCATATTTCCTGTTTGGATTTTCGACTTTGTGCTGGGCCAGAAACAGCCACACATTGCTTATCTTCTTAATTTCGAAATCCACCCGAAGCTTATGGAAATCTAGGTTTAAATTTACGATTCACCTTTATCGACCGCTATAAACCAGAGCTTTCGAGGTAAATCCTGCTTCCGCGCCTTGCGCGGACGAGGCTAATCTTACTATAATTCAGATTATGCAGCAAGAGCGTAGTTTCCTTCGCCGTGTATGTGTTTTGAAACCTTTTATTAGCGAGAATTGTCCCAGTTCTCGACGTGCTTACTTTTCAATTCGACTTGCTGTCAAAACCAGTCGACCCCAATACTTAATACTCAAAAGTACTTATATTTGAGAGTGTAAATATAGTCTTTTTTAATTAAATACAATTCAATAAACTAACGCTACAAAAGATAGAATTATCTTCAAATTCAGGACTAAAACCTCAATTTCAGCAAACGTCTTTTATTGGTAATGCTTCTTTTTAGATAAATTTTCTATCTTAAATTTAAAATAACATTTCTTATTTCTTGGTAATGTTCCCAGGGTATAAAATGATTGGCGTTTTCTATTGGAATTATTGTCATTAATTTTGCATTTACAAATTCATTTTTAATAAATCCAACATTA
>JANMZS010000113.1:0-31499 GCA_031383535.1 Flavobacterium sp. | reverse complement strand
CGTTATCTTCAACAGTAACCGAACCGTCTTCGTTAATTGCAACACCAATGGTATCACAATGTCCTCCCATTGCCTCATCGATAGAGTTATCGACAACTTCATAAACTAAATGGTGTAACCCTCGAACACCCACATCTCCAATATACATCGACGGACGCATTCTTACATGCTCCATTCCTTCTAATGCCTGAATACTATCTGCTGAATAATTGTTCTTGTTTATTTCTTCGCTCATATTTTTTATTCTAAAAATCTATTTTTTGTATAACACGCAAATATAAGAAACCCGATAGGATTTAATAGCTAAAATCCCGTTTTAAGTCGGTAAGTTATTAACAAAAAGTGTGAATTTTAATGACAATTTCAATGGCAATAACAAAAAGAAACAGAAGAAAAACTAACCTAAAATAAAAATTTCCAAAACAAACATTTTAAATGCCGTTTTGGAAATTTGATGTTGCTTGTTTAAAGAATTAATTTATTCATCCTCTTCTTTGGTATACCCCTCATAATAATAGGATTGTTCGATTCCTTTAAAAATAATTTCTCTATCGTTTATTTGATCTGTTAAGTTGGCTTTTAGCAAAGTTCTTAATTCCAAATCATTAATGGGGCTTCTTTCCATGGCTTGTAAATAAAGTGATTTATCAACAAATTGCCAGTTCGCCATCTGTTTAAGTTTAGTTTTCAGGAGCATATCCAACCAAATACGCATTGTTCTGCCATTGCCTTCCATAAAAGGATGCGCAATATTCATTTCTACATATTTGGCAATGATTTCTTCAAAATTCTCTTCTGGCATTTGTTCAATTTTTACCAAAATTTCATTGAGATACAAAGCATTCGCAAACCTAAAACCGCCTTTGGATATGTTTTTGGTACGGATTTGTCCTGCAAAATCATACAAGCCATCAAATAGATTGTGGTGTATTTGTTTCAAGCCTTTGGTAGTGCCAATTTCTATTGTATCAATAGCACCAGATTCAAACAAGCGATACGCATATTCTAAACTTTTTTTATCTATGTTTTTCATTTGTGTTTTTTAAAACTAATTCAATTGTCGCATTTTCATAATCTCTACCAAACAAATATAAATAATATTCTCTGTACAAACTACAAACCTAAAACCTTATATTTCTTTCTCAAACGAATAAAAAACAGGTTTGTATCATTACAATACAAACCTGTTTTTCTAAACTTTTTTTTAATTTTAAAATCTATTTCCTCATAATCCTCACATTCATTTCTTCAACTTTTTTATCAGACAAAAGTGATGGTGCACCAAATAATAAATCTTCACTGGAACCCGTTTTTGGGAAAGCCATAACTTCTCTTATCGATGCTTTTTTCTCTAAAATCATCATCAAACGGTCAATTCCCCAAGCAATTCCTCCGTGTGGCGGTGCGCCGTATTGGAAAGCTTTGTGCATCGTTCCTACGCTTTTCATCATTTCTTCTTTGTTGTAACCCATATTTCTATAAGTTGCTTCCAAAATCTCCGATTTGTGTGCACGAACTGATCCTCCACCAATTTCGTAACCGTTTAAGATTATATCGTATTGCTGCGCTATGATAGTTCCAATTTCATTGTCATCTCCTTTCATATGCTTTTCTAAATCATAAATCGCAGGCATCGAAAAAGGGTTGTGTGTAAACGTCCATCTTCCTTCGTCTGTTTTTTCAAACATTGGAAAATCAACCACCCAAGCTGGGCATAATTCCTTCGGATTAATTAAATGTAACATTCTACCCAATTCTTGACGAACCGCATCCAAAGCTTTGTTAGCTGTAGCATAATCTGCAGCCGAAAAGAACACAATATCACCCACTTGTGCATTGGTCGCTTTGATAATTCCTGCCGCAATATCTTCTCCTAAAAACTTGATAATTGGCGATTGCAACTCCTCTTCATTTACAATAATATAAGCCAATCCACCTAGACCTTGCTGCTGCGCAATAGCTGTTAGGTTTTCGATTTGACCTTTAGACATACGTTTGTTTCCTTGCTCTTGAGCCGAAACTTTAATACATTTTACGATTCCACCTTCTTCGATAGGTTTAGAAAAAACTTGGAAGGTAGTTTCTTTTACAATATTTGTAATGTCTTGCATTTTCAAACCATAACGCAAATCGGGTCTATCACAACCGTAGAAATCCATTGCGTCTTTGTATGTAATCACTTCAAACGGACGTAAAATCCATTTGTTGCCATAAATTTTCTTCACTACTTCATTAAACATTTTGGTGTTTAAATCGATAATTTGTTGCATACTGGCATACGCCATTTCTATATCTAATTGCGTGAATTCCGGCTGACGATCGCCACGAGAATCTTCATCTCTAAAACAACGTGCAATTTGGAAATACTTTTCATAACCACTCACCATCAACATCTGTTTGAATTGTTGCGGTGCTTGCGGCAATGTATAAAACAACCCTGAACCTTTACGTGTAGGAACAATAAATTCTCTTGCTCCTTCATCTGTTCCTGCACTTAAAATTGGGGTTTCAATTTCTAAGAATTCTTCTTCGTCTAAAATGTCACGCAATAATTTAATTACTTTATGACGGTTGACGATGGCTCTTCGTACCTCTTCATTTCTGTGATCTAAAAACTTATACTGAAAACGAATGGCTTCATTGGTTTTTGCTGCTCTTTTAATTTCAAAAGGCAAAGTTTTAGATAAGTTTAAAATCTCCAAAACTGAAGTTTCTAATTCAATTTTACCAGTTCGTAAACCTGCATTATAATCATCTTCGTTACGTCCAACCACAATTCCTGTTACCGAAATAACCGATTCTGGTTTCAATTTCACTAACTCATCGATATTAGGAAATGATTCTCTACTGATTCGCACTTGAAAAATCTCATAACTTGAATCACGCAAATCAATAAACATTAATTCACCATGGTCCCGAACACTCGCTACCCAGCCCGACAACATCACTTCTTGTTTGATGGTTGAATCGGATAATTGTGAGATTTTATGCGTTCTATAAGTATCTTTTATAATAATAGGAATTTCAGGAAGTGTTTCTTCTTGAGTTTCTTTATTTTCTGCAATTGCTTCTTTGGAAATCGTTTCAGAAGCTTGTTCTTTTTCTAAAACAGCGGCAGCTCCTAATTGGTCTAAAATAATTTGACGAATTACTTTCCCATTGGCACCCTTTCCGATAACGCCTAAAACTTTACCAACAAGAATACCCGCTTTCCCTTGGTTGCCCGCCTTTATATCATTGGCAACAGCCTCATTTTCTGAAATCACTTTAGCAATAACTTCCTGGATTTTATCTTCGGAAATGGTGTTTTCTTCAAAGTACTTGTTGTAGTCAAAAGTTCGGTCTTTCAAATAACTTGTAATCGCATTTTGAACTAAAACTGCAGTGATTTTTTCGGCTTTAAATAATTTGAAAATATCCGTTAAATGAGCTACACTATGAATACCAGCATAGTCTTCTGCTTTTATATTGTTTGCCAATGTTTTAGCAACAAAAGAAGAATCTTTGATCTCATTATTTATGGCTACAAATGTTTGCGAACGCAACTTATCTGCAGTGAAAAATTTAGCATCTTGTGGCAAAACGCCACCGTTAATCAAAATAGATTCCACCGCATAAGGCAACGCGCTAGTATCTACTTTAATGGCTTCAATCTCGGCTTTGATATTTACAAAAGGTAAATCCGGCTCAGAAATAAAACGGTAATCGGCTTCGAATTCTTTTTTACGCATTACTTTGGTTTGCTTCAAATCGGCATCCCATAAAACGGTCGTTTGATCCGGTCGAAACGCTTTGTTTTCAATAAAATAATTGAACTGCTTCTCTACTTCTTCCTTCAAGGCTTCTACCATAAACTTAAACGAGTTCAAGTTTTTGATTTCGGTTCTTGGATTCAAATCGTATGAATGTTTTTTGCGCAATGACACTGAAACATCCGATTTGAATTCTCCTTTTTCCAAATTCGCTTCCGAGATTCCCAAGTTTTGAACAATACGTTGAATGTATTGTGCGTAGGTTGAAGCATCTTCTATGTTTCTAATACAAGGTTCCGTAACAATTTCAATCAATGGAACACCCGCTTTGTTAAAATCGACTAACGAAATTTTCTTTTCGTGCATCAATTTGGCAGCATCTTCTTCAATATGTACTTGCGTTAAATTCACCGTAAATTGAGTACCATCATTACGGTAGCAAGACACGTGTCCGTCAGGAATTATTGGATTATGGAATTGCGTTATCTGAATATTTTTTGGATTATCCGGATATTCGTAATGTTTTCGATCCCAGGAGATTATTTCATTACTAAAAGAAGAATCTACTGCTTTTCCAAAATAAATCGCTTTTATAATTGCTTCTTTATTCAGGGCAGGTAAAACGCCCATTTGTCCAGTACAAACGGAACATATATTTTCGTTAGGTGTTTCTATTTCTTGATTGGGACAAGAACAAAACAACTTGGTTTTGGTATTCAATCGAACGTGTGTTTCCAGTCCAATTACCAATTCTAAATCGTGGGCTTTTAATGCCGCAGTTAATTGCTCCAATTCCATTATATCGTATCTTTTAAGAAGTTTGCAAATTGCAATACTAATTCGTCATTGTTTTTTGCAGCCGTAATTTGCAGTCCAGTACTAGTTCCTTGTGGCACGGTCAAAGTGGGCAATTGCCCTAAGCTAAACCCAACTGTATACGCATCGGATAAATACATTGCCAAAGGATCTTTTAAACTATATCCAATTTTAGGCGGAGAATTTGGAGTAACTGGCGACAAAATAATATCAACTTCTTCGAAGTCCTTACTGAAATTCTCCGAAATCTGATCTCTTAAAGCCAATCCTTTTAAATATATTTCATCCGAAAAACCTTGAGACAATACTTGGTTTCCACCAACAATTCTACGTTTTGTTTCTTCCGAAAAGTTTTCAGAACGAGTCACAGCATAAGTTTCTATTAAATTTTCTGCTTCGATGCGATTTCCAAAATTGGTTCCGTCTAAACGAGATAAATTCGAAGCTGTTTCAGCCATTGCCAACGTATAATAAGTAGAAACCAAAATATCCGATTTGAAAAAATCCAATTCCTTTACTGCAATTCCTTTGGCTTTCAACTTTTCGATAGTTGCCAAAAAATCAGCTTTTATCTGCCCATCAATAGCATCACTTTCGATAAAGTTTTTGAAATAACCAACTGTTTTAACGGGGGAAGTCGCAATCGCTTCTTCGCTAATTTCTGTTGAAGCGATTGAAGTTTGATCTTTTGGATCTTTACCGCTCATTACATTCAACACAATTCGAATGTCTTCAATTGATTTTGCCAAAGGCCCCACGCAATCCGTTGAGGAGGCATAAGCCATCAATCCAAATCGTGAAATTCTTCCGTAAGTTGGTTTGAAACCGTAAATATGATTTTAACCAGCAGGCTGACGAATCGAACCTCCTGTATCGCCACCAATAGAAAAAACAGTATACTCTTTGGCAACGTTAACAGCTGAACCTCCACTTGAACCACCAGCAACCAATACTGAATCAATTGCGTTTTTTACAGCACCAAAAATCGTATTTTCGCTAGAAGAACCGTGACCAAAACTATCGCAGTTTTCTTTTACCAAAGGAATCGCACCTGCATTCAATAACTTTTGAATGGCAGTAGCCGTGTATGGTGATTTATATTTTTTTAGCAAATCAGAACTAGCCGTAGCGTAAGTTCCTTGTAGCATATACACATCTTTAATCCCGAAAGGAATTCCTTCCAACAAACCTATTGTTTCTCCGCGTGCAATTTTAGCATCCACTTTAGCGGCTAATTCCAAAGCCAAAGTATCTAATACTGAATTGACAGAGTTGTAGGTATTTTGTTTCAGTAAGCCTAATTTTTCTTGTACCAAAGCGGTGCAAGTTATTTGCTTGGACACCAATTGTTGGTGTATTTTTTTTATTTGAGAATCCATTTTTTATCCTTCTATAACTTTAGCAACAACTAAAAAACCATTTTTTTTGTTCGGGAAGTTTTCCAAAATTATTTGTCTCTCCATAGCCGAACTTTCTATCACAACATCTTCTCTTAAATTATTTACAGACACACAATTATGATTTACATTATTTAAAGTAGTAGCATTTGATGGAATTGCATTTTTTATCACCTCAAATAATTGGTTTACGGACTCCGAGGGCTTTGCTCCTCTAATACTCGACAAGATGTCGACAGTCATTGTTTTGCTCATAATTTCGTTTCGTTTTAAAATCAAACTCTAAAGGTGGCGAATTTACGAAAAAAATTATTAGGGAATTAGGGTTTTTTTGATGATTTGGATAGTTATCTATCAAACAATTTAAGAGAAGACAGGACACGAATAAAACGAATGCTCCAACACGGATTTTATTCGCTTCTTTGTTTAATTTGCTCATTTAATTCTAATGAATCGCCATTTAATTCTTCAACTAATAAATGAACTCTAGTACAAGGATTATGAATGGCAAAATTGTTACAACTATGATTTAAAATCAACTTTTTAGCATAAGTTATGGCTTGTTTTTGATTTCCATACTTTTCTAAAATGGAATACATTTCAGCACTATTCTTTTTGTATTCAAATTTTTTAGGTTTTTTACTTTTTGATTGAGCAGCAATTTTGGCATTTATTTCATCTTCAATCACTCTTTTATAGTCAGCTCTTAACATTGAAGTATTTCTGTATTGAAAATGCAACAAATACCACAATTCAAAAGCTTCATTTGACCAACCAGTTTTTATATTATTATTCTCAGCCAATTCAATCGCTCCATTAAAATTATTTGGACTGAAACTATCTCTATCGAAAACTGCCCAAACACTATCGTATTGTTGACTAGATTTATTTCTAAATTTAATAGTTCTTTTAACTAAATCTTTAGTATTGGAAGCTTCGCCAACAGCATCAATAGTTAATACATACGATTTTACATTTGATTTAAAAGACTTGAAATAATTAGGTTCAGTTTGTTCGCCTTCACATACGATTAAAAAATAAACTCGAATTTCTCTCGTTTTTTCTTTACGTTTCCTTTCTACTCTTGCAGTACGTTTTAAAACAGCATTATCAATTTTTATGATATTTGCCATAACTATACTTCTTGAAAGTTTGAAATATAAGGAACCGCGCCGTAACGCCCTCTAATGTAATCCTTTTCAAAACTCCTATCTTTTCGGATTGTATTTCCGTCTTCATCTTTAAATTCTAACAAAGAATACATATCTGTAGCCTCAAATTCATCTTTTTCCGTAAACCAAATTTGGTCTCTTCTAAAAAGATTAGCCCCTAATAAATTAGTATCGTGGGTAGTGAAAATTAATTGAGCATTCTTAGGATTCGTTTCCGGATTATTAAAAATTTTAATAATTTCTTGGGTTAAAATTGGATGTAGTTTAGAGTCTAATTCATCGATGACAATTTGAAGCCCATAATGAAGAGCAAAAACTATATAACCCGATAAATCAAATAATTTGTTTGTTCCTGACGACTCTTGTTCTGTCATTTTAAATTCAACGTCAGTAATAAACTTTCCTTTATCATCAAATTTTTTATGAAGTGTGATAATACGCTTTTTAAAAGCAATTTGGGCATCATCAATAATTTTAAAATTACTAAAACCTAAATTTAGATTATTTATAAATTTATCAATAGCATTTTTTCGTTCATCATCTAAATTATATAAAAAATCAGTAGCTACAACACTTGTTGAATGGTCTATACCCGATAATACATATAGATTTGAACAATTCCACAAAACAGTTTTTGCAATATCAATATTGAATTGATCTGCAAGCGAAATAAACAAACCGTTATCTCTAGTTTTTGACTCCAAACCACTTGCATCACTAAAAATATCTGCAAGACCAATTCCGTCATTATTTCTAACAAAACAAACTTGTTCCTTTCTAGATTTAGTATCTAGCACATACAGCCATTCTGAATGAATTTTATATTCATCAATTTCAAAACCATAACGATATCGCTTTCCACCTTGCAACAAATCTGATACACCAAAAATAATTTCAAAAAAAGAAGGTTGATTTTCAGTACTTGTATTTAACAAAAATGGTTCAACATATAATTTATCCGTAGAATTAAGCTTTGATGAATTTTTAACAGTTTTAATCATAAAATCTAAAGCTTTAATAAAATTACTTTTACCGCTTGAATTGGCACCATAGATAACCGCTGAACGAAGCACTTTGTATTTTCCTTCCTTCACGACATTATCTTTGAGTTCAGAAATGCTTCCTGCTTCTAAACTAAAAGTTTTTTTGTCTTTAAATGATAAAAAATTCCCGACTGTGAATTCTAACAACATAACTTTATTTTTTTATTTTGAGAAAAAATCTCAAATTACAAGCAAATGTAACTATAAAATATTCAAAAATATTATAATTTGAGAAAATTTCACAAATTTATAATTATAAAATTTCCTCGATTGTGTAAGAAGTTGTATTAATCTCAAACCCAAACCCCACTTCATTTCCCATCAATTTATTTCCTAATGGCGATTGTGGAGAAAGTGCAATAATAGTAATTCCATCAACAGCAATTTTAGGAAGAGCTGCGCTTAAATAAAGATAAATTCCATTGGCTTTGACCAAACTACCAACAATAATGGTTTTGGCAATTGTGGTGGAATCAATTTTGTCTAAAATGGCTTTTTGAGTCAAAACTTCTTTCAATTTACGATTGAGTTTTTCCTGCTCGATGTGCATCATCGACAAAGCCGTTTCGTGTTTGTCGCCAGCTGAACCTTTGGCATCGTTTTTTGAATCTTCTGTTAAAGCCACAATCATATCCTTGAAAACATCGATTCGGTCTTGGACTAATTGTAAGTAATGCTGGTGAATTTTTTGTTTGAAAGTCATAAGCGGAAATACAAGCCTGACAGGGTTTTGAACCCAGGCTTTCCTAAAAATTAAAAATCAAATTTATAATTCACCCCTAAAACTACTTGAAGCCCCTGAACTGGATAATTCAACCATTTTTGATAATTGTTGTTTGTGATGTTATTGGCTTTCAAAAAAGCTGTCAATCGATCGCTGTATTTAAAACCAACGTGTGCATTAGCATCAACATAACTAGCTAATGTATTGGTGAAATTTGGGTCTGGCAAACTCAACGAAGTCAAATAAAATTGTTGCTCTTTTCGTTCTCCTACATAAAACACATTGACACCAGCATACCACTTTTCGTTGACAGTGAAATCAATTTTAGAATCTAATTTTATGGTGGGTAAATTCCAAGCTTCTTTTTCAAAACTTGTTGCATAACTATTGAAAGTACCACTTACACCAAAAGTAACATTTTCAGAAAAGTCAGCTTTCAATTCCCCATAAAACCCAACTGTTTTCATATCGTCATACACTACTCCAAATGAATTTCCAAGTGCATATCCTTCGCTTGTATTGGTATCAGCATATTCATTGCTTTTAAACAACGCTTTGTTTCTTTCATTAACATAAGATGCACGCATATTATAGCTCACAGTATTGGTCAATTTCCCTTTCAATCCAGCAAAAATATCATATTGTTTGTCTGTTGGTGCAATAAGTAATGTAGGCGAAACAAATGGATTTTGATTAACAAAATCCGAATAGGTATTTTGTTCTAAATTTCCGTCTGCACCAGCATAAAAAACCATTAAATCATCAACAACATTAAAGGAAGCATTGATTTTTGGATAAATTAAAAATTGATTATTACTCGTTTCAGCATCGATGCTATAAAACAACGCAGCTCCAATATTGACCTTCCATCCTCGTTCATTTAGCTCAAAACTTGGAGCAATACCAATATTGGTAAAACCATATTGTATAGTATTTGTGTTCCAATAATTTTTTTCAAAACTTCCTTTCAAATAATCCACAATTATATTGGTAATGATTCGTTTATCATTGTTCTCAAAAACAAAAGAGGGCTTTACATAAAATCTATTTTCAGCTGACCCAAAAGCATCAGAAAAATGATTGAATTTTACACTCGCATCGTTCAAAATCCCATTGTTGAAATCTATCTTAGTGCCTATATAAATCGTATTATAGCTTTGTTGTTCGTTAGTTCCATTAATCAAAGTAGCTCTTTCTAACGGATCCCATAAACTTCCAAAATTAGCAGGTAATCCATACCAATTATAAATTTGGTTTTGGTAACCCAAATCTAAATTCCAAGACACATTTTTTCTGTTGGAGCCAAAAGTTACATCAAGAGCAGTATCATAAAATTTATCCGATAATTCAATGTTTTTTATTCCGCCTTGAGACGAAAGATGACGAAACATGCCGCCAACATAATCAGTTTCATTGATATTTTGATTAACAAACAATTCGGCATTTAAAACCCCATAATTCCCTCCGCCAAAAGTGGCATAATTTTTAAATATATGTTCTTGTTCTTCTTTTTCGACACCTTCGGCACTGCCTTTATAAGGAGTGAAGGTTGATACTACTGGAAAAGAAAAAATGGTGTATTTTATAGTTTCTTTTTTAGCATTTTCCTCTTCTTCAAGCGCAGGAATTTCTTTGACTTTAGAAGCATCAGAAATGGTTGGCGTGTAAGATTTTACGACGTTAACTACTTCTGTTCCAATATTCTCATCCTTTTTTTGGGCAAAAGAGAATTGGGCAACTAAAAGCAAAAGCCCCACCCCTCCCGATAGCCATCGGGACTTCCCCAAGGGAGAGGGAGCCGAGAACGTTAATTGTTTATTTGTAACTGTATTTATTTTTTTGATATTCATCTTTTTTGGATTTTGTCATTTTTATATTCTCTGCCTAACTTCTAACCTCTAACTTCCCACTTCTAACCTCCAATTGACGAATTTGTTTTAGATTCTTCGCTTTTGATGGTGTTCAATTCCGTTTGGGCTTCTGAAACTACATCTGGAAAATCGTTGAAGTTTTTAATTACATTTTCTAAAATATAAGTCGCTTGAAAACTATCTTTAAATCCATAGAAATTCTTCGCCATTAAGACCAATCCTTTGGCACCAAAATATTTATAACTGGAATAATTCTTCGCCAATTTTTGAACTACCGTATTGGAATCCTCAAATCTTACATCTTTGTTTTTAAAATAGGCATCATAATATAAAGCTTCGGCAGCTAATTCTCCTTTTGCAGTAGCTTGTAACTTGGCATAAGCCTGTCTGGCTTTAGTTTCATCTCCTGTTCTAAAAGCGGAACGGGCTATAATGATTTGCGCATCACTTCGTACGCCAACATCTGATTTTGGATTATCCAAAACTTTCTCTGCATAAATAACAGAATTTTCATAATCTTTAGTATCATAATAAGATTTCATCAAATTTGATTGAGCAAAAGTTTTGTTTTGCGGTAAATCGGCTTCGTTTTCTATGTGGGATAATACTGAAATTGCTTTTTCATAATTATCACTTTTTAAGAAAATTTGAGCCAATCGCATTAACGATTGTTCCGAAAACTCGCTTCTAGATTGGGCAACAACATATTCATAGTTAGGAATCGATTTGTTTTCTGAACCTTCGGCAAAATACAATTGAGCCAGATAAAAATTAGCTTTTAAAGCATGAATTCCATTAGGGAATTTTGACACATAGTTTCCGAATCCCGTCAAGGCTGATTTGGAATTATTTTGCATATATTGCTTTTCAGCCGCTTCATAGGTGTCATTGTCTAATTCTGCATCGGTTACGGACACAAAATTCAAAGTTCGAATCCAAGACGCATATTCATCTAGTTTACCATTGCCTATGTAAATTAATCTTGCGGTTGCCACTGCTTCTAATGCTTCGGGTGTTTTAGGAAAATCAGCAGCTACTTTCTTAAATTTGGCTATCGCTAAGTCGTCTTTATCGGAATTATAATAAATCAAACCTTGACGCAAAATAGCTTTCGAAGTAAAAGACCCTTTTTTAAATTCAGTGTTTAATTGGTCATAACTTTTAATTGCCAGTTCTTGTTGTTTTTCAGCAACATAAGTATTTCCTAATTCAAATAGAGCATTATCTCGGTATTCTGATTTTGGATATAATTGTAAAAAAGTATTTAATTCGTCAATTTTTCTATCGTTTTTAGAAGCAAAACCATAGCAAATAGCTTTTTGAAAATAAGCATAATCGGCATCAATTCCTTTCAATTCGACCACCTTATTATAGGCTTCAGAAGCGGATGTGTATTTTGAAGTTACAAATCGACAATCGCCCAAACGCAAGTAAGAGTCATGTAAACGTACTTTGTCTGACTTCGATTTTTCGATTTGATTTTCAAAATAATTTCCTGCTTGGTCGTATTCTTTTACTTTAAAATAAGCATAAGCCAAATTATAATTTGCGTTTTTATATTCTGGTGTCGCCTTGGCTTGAGCCAAATCTAAAAATTGCTTATAACTTAAAATGGCGTTTTTATACTGCTCTTGACCATATTCGGCTTCCCCTTGCCAAAAAGTAGCTCGGGCGGTAAATACAGC
The DNA here is from genome assembly GCA_031383535.1 of Flavobacterium sp. Taxonomy (GTDB): domain Bacteria; phylum Bacteroidota; class Bacteroidia; order Flavobacteriales; family Flavobacteriaceae; genus Flavobacterium. Next base: position 19,039 of record JANMZS010000113.1, on the reverse strand, counting down.
ATCACCAACTATACTTTTAGATTTTTCAACCAACAATGCCGCTTCTTGATATTTACCATCATTGTATAATTCTAAACCTCTATAAAAGGCTACTTTTTGGTAGGCTAGTTTGTTTTCGGCTGCTTTATTTTTTTCTAAGAAAACCAGCGCTTCCTTGAAATTTTTTGACGAAATATAAGAATCTATAAGCAGTCTTTCCATCTCTGATTTATTGGAGTTGTTTGGATATTTTTTTAAAAAACCAATTAAAACCGCTGGAGCACTTTGATAAGAATTCCCTATTTCATAACTTAATTTAGCATAATTATAGTACCCATCTTCCTGAATGGCAACGTTATATTCCATTTCAGATGCGTTCTTAAAGGCATTTAATGCTTGTTGCTTTTTATCTAATTTGAGGTAGCTTTCACCCAATTGATAATAGGCATTTTGAGCTATGGCGTCTTTGCCTCCAATAATTTTATTAAATTGAGAAATGGCTTTGTCGTACTCTTTTTGCATATAGTAAGAATAGCCCAATTGGTAAAAGTCAGTATTACTCCACTTTCCTCTTTTCCCTTTATATTCAGACAAATAACGAATGGATTGATCGTATTGTTTCAAATTAAAATAACTTTCCCCAATAATCTTATTCAATTCTGATTTTTCTAAAGGAGTCGAATTGCGCATTGCCTTTATACCTTGTTCAATTGCATTTTCAAAATTCCCTTTTTTAAAATTCATATCAGCTTGATAATAAGACATTTTATCCTTGTATTTATCTTCGCCTGAAACTTGACTAAAATATTTATTGGCTTGTTCGTAATCGTTTCCTTCATACGCCATAAAACCCAGATAATATTTGGACTGAGAACCGTATTGATCTGAATTAACCACTTTGTTAAAATAATTTATAGCTTCTTTTTTGTTCTTTTCAGTAAAAAAACAATAGCCTTTTTGAAAATTAAATTTATCCATTTCGCTAGTATTCAAGCTAGTTTCATCCACTTTTTCGAACCAATTCAAAGCCTCTGAATAGCTTTCTTGACCAAAATAATAATAGGCGGTTTCGACATACCCTTGATTTTGCTTAATACTAGTGGGATACTCTGAAATGAAGTTTTCTAATAACACTCCTGCATACGGCTGATTGGCTTTTACAGCACAACTAGCACTATAATAAGCACAGTCAGACTTTAATCCCTCGAGATTTGTAGCTAATTTTACTTTTTCGAAAATAATTTGTGCCGAGGCATATTGCTTATCTTTAAAAAGGGCAAGAGCCTTGTCGAATTCCTTGGAATCATGGGTGTAAATCGCAGATTTTTGTGCCAAAACAAAGGAGGCAGGAACAAAAATTAGCAACATTAAAAGCCTAGAAAGTTTACTCATCGTGGTTTTGATTTAACGCTTAATTCTATTGTTTACAGCATTTGTTGAAAACCAATATTGTTAGTTTTTTTTGTCATTCCGACGAAGGAGGACTCGAGCGAAGCGAACAGGCGAAGCAATCTCATAAGTTGCTCACGTTATGTGATTTGCTTCGCCTGTTCGAGCAAAGCTCTCGGGTCCTCCTTCGTCGGAATGACAAAAGCTGTATAAAGTAGAATTAAGCATGATTTAATAATTCAAATGTATCGCATAATCAAGGCTATAACGGAGTACTTCTTGGTTTTATTATGAACATCTTTTTGAACAATTAGCAAATAAAATTAAATTTTGTTAGTTATCAGATTTCTTTTATGATTGAAGTTTTTAATAAACTCATCTCATTAAATAAAATTTATTTTGAATGCAAGCGTTATCTTGCTACTTTTACACCATAAACAAAATCTACTATGTCACAATCCGTACTATCTTTAAAAAATGTTACTATCACACAAGAAGGAAAAACTATTCTCTCGGATATAAATCTTGAAGTTAATCATGGAGAATTTATATATATCATCGGAAAAACGGGTTCTGGTAAAAGTAGTTTTATGAAAGCACTTTATGCCGATTTACCCTTGGCAGAAGGCGAAGGACATATCGTAGAATTTGATTTAGCAAAACTAAAAGAAGATGATATTCCGTTTTTGAGACGAAAAATAGGCTTTGTTTTTCAAGATTTCAAATTATTACCAGACCGAACCGTTCAAGACAATTTACTTTTTGTTTTGAAAGCAACAGGTTGGAAAGACACGACCGACATTCAAAATAAAATTGACGAAGTGCTGGATAAAGTGAACATGAAAGAATTTGTCAACAAAATGCCGCATCAGCTCTCTGGTGGAGAACAACAACGAGTGGCGATAGCTAGAGCTTTACTTAACGACCCAGAATTTATACTAGCTGATGAGCCTACAGGAAATCTAGATCCTCAAACCAGTATTGAAGTATTGGATGTTTTGAGAAAAATTAACCTCACCGGAAAAACAGTCATTATGGCAACCCACGATTATGCCTTGCTAATGAAATTCCCATCGAAAACCTTAAAATGCGAAGATGCGAAACTTTTTGAGGTGGTTCAAAAAATGGCATAATGCTTTCTATTCTTATCCCAATATACAATTACAATGTTTTCCCTCTTGTGTCGGAGTTGCATAAACAATGCTTGGAATGTAAAATTAATTTTGAAATTTTGTGTCAAGATGACGCATCCCTTTCGACGCTAAATGTATTTAATGAAAAAGTAAATTCATTATCCTATTGTAATTTTATCTCCTTGACCAAAAACATTGCACATCGCGAAAATAGAAATACACTGGCAGAAAAAGCAAAATATGACTACCTGCTTTTTATAGATGGAGATTCTAATGTTTTGTTCCCTGATTATATAAAAAAGTATCTGGTTTCAAAACTGGGTTTTGATGTAGTTTATGGCGGTCGTTTGCATCCTGAAACTTGCCCTTCTTTAAAACAGAAATTAAGATGGAAATACGGAAGGTATGTTGAAGACAAAACAGCGATAAACAGAAAAAAAGCCCCATATCAGTCACTGCTTTTCAACAATACTTTAATTAAAAAAGAATGTTTTAACAAAATAAAATTTGACAAAAATATAAAAAAGTACGGACACGATGACACTCAACTTTCCTATCAATTGAGTATATTATGCGCTAAAATAAATCACATTGACAATCAAATAGAACATGGAGATATTGATACCAATAATGATTATTATTCCAAAACAAAAGAATCGGTTCAAAATTTAATAGCTTTAGTAAATGACAAAAAAATTGACTGTCAATTCAATCGTTTATACCTATTAAACCGTAGTTTGAAAAAATTCAACATTGATTCTTTAATCTCAAAATTATACCTGACTTTTGAAAAAAGTATTGCTAAGAATCTAAAAGGAAACAATCCAAGTTTGTTCGTTTTTAATCTATTTAAAATCGGGTATTTATGCTCACTAAAACAAGAATAAAATGGCCTTTTTCACTGTAGTTATTCCGCTTTTTAATAAATCCAATTATATTTCAAATACTCTAGAAAGTGTTTTAGCTCAAACTTTTCTAGATTTTGAAATAATCATTGTGGAGGATTGTTCTTCGGATGCTAGTTTGGAAATTGTATCAGCAATCCGATCATCTAAAATTCAAATCATTGAACACCAAATAAACAAAGGTCTTTCAGCCTCTAGAAATACAGGAATTAAAAATGCTTCTTCAAAATATATTGCCTTTCTTGATGCCGACGATGTATGGAAACCAGACTATTTGAAAACCATTTATGCCTTAATTAAAAAATTTCCTGAATGTAAATTGTTTGCAACTAATTACGAAGAAATTTATCCCAATCAGCTATCACTTTTACCGACTACCAAGTTAATAAACAAAGAAAAGGAATCCATAGTTAGAGACTTTTTTGAAAGCAATTTATCACAACATATATACTGTTGTTGCAGTTTGTGTGTAGATAAATCGGTTTTTGAAACTATAGGTTATTATGATGAAAAAATCACTTACGGTGAAGATGTCGATTTTAATATTCGGGCTAATAATTCATTTAAACTTGCCTACTCCACGAAAGTATTGGTTTCCTACATTTTATACACCGAAAATCAAATTACCAATACTCATTTAAAAAATAAAACTATAACGAATTTTAATGACTATGAAAGTCTAGGTGCTACTAATTCAAGTTTAAAAAAATATCTAGATTTCAATAGGTATATTATGGCGAAACATTACAAAATGGAAGGAGATTTCAAATCCTACAGGAAAATAAAATCGGAAATTAGTAATAATCCAACTATTTCCGGATTGAATTACATACAAAGATTGTTGTTAAAAGCACCAAGATTTATTCTTAACACAATCAAAAAAATAAAACTTTTTTTTACCCTAAAAGGATATAAAATAACTACTTATTCCAATTAAAACTGTTTTAAAAAAGTTTCAAAATCTCTAATATAATCCTCTTCATCAAATATATTAGAAGCTAGAACAAGACAAACAGCTCCAGATGAAAAGTTTTCGAGTTCTCGCCAAGTATTATTTTTTATGAGTAATCCTTTATTAGGTTTGTTTAAAACTACAGTTTTCGTTGAATTTCCGTCTTTCAAAACAACATCAAAACTACCAGAAATTGCAATCAAAATTTGTTGCAAATTTCTATGAGCATGACCACCTCTCGTAGCAGAACTAGGTATATCATACAAATAATAAACTCTTTTTATCTCAAACGGAATGGTACTGTTTTCAACAACAGCTATATTTCCCTCAGGATCTTCAATTTTAGGAATATCAATAATTTCTACTCTCATTTTATGTTCATTAATTCTAACCATTGCTTTCCAATTTTTTCAATTGAAAATTTTTCTACACTTGATTTTGCATTTTGCTTGCAATGTAGGTATAATTCTTTGTTTTCAATCATAGTATTCATAGCCAAAATCAATTGATCAAAATTTTGATTTTCTACTAAAATTCCATTATGATTATTTATAATTATCTCCCTTGGTCCAGAGAAACAATCAAAAGAGATGACAGGAGTTTCGTTTGCAAGACTTTCTATTAAAACATTCGGTAAACCCTCATTTAAACTTGCCAAAACAGTAAATAGTGCGTTTTTTTGGTAAGGAAATGGGTTGTTTTGAAAGCCTTTGAAAATTATTTTATCATTAAGATTTAGTTTATCTACCTGATTTATAAGATTTTGCTTGTAAATTCCTTCTGCCAGAATCAATAGCTTTATTCCATTTTGAGGTAATATTGATTTTGAATAGGCAACAATTAATTTATCAAATTGTTTAATTTCATCATTCAACCTTCCCACTGCAACAATATAATTTTTCTCTTTTGGAATAAAACTATTTCCTAAATTATGAATTGAATCAATGTCAAAAAGATTATAAATCGTATGCGTTTCAAAATTATGCAATTTAACGATTCGATCACGAATCGACTGACTAACGGCTATAATTTTATGTTTAGAATAAATTAATTTTGCAAAAAAATTATTATTTGTAATATAATGGTCAATCAGACCGCTATGTACCATATATAATATTGGACAGTTATAAACAAAATGCAAAATCAAAATTTCTTTAATAGAATTTGACCTTCCACGTAAATCAATTATATAATCAAACTTATTTTGTAGAAAGTAAGTTCTTAATCGATATAATTGTTTTAGTTTATCGTAAGTTGTTTTAGATTCGATTAATCCTAAATTAAGTAACTTGCCAGAATATTCATAGCTAATTATATCTTGAAAAATAACATTATGAACTTCTATATTTTGGTTATCAAAAAAAACAGATAAGGTGGCTTGAACTTTTTCAGTACCACCAACACTTAAGCAAATTCCAACAAGTGCAATTTTATATTTTTTGTTTTGGTCAGACACGACTAATTTCTTATTTTTAACCAAATATAAAAAAATAATGCAAGAAAATATTTGGGTTACCGTTGTTTGTTCCTGCTACAATCATTCTGGTTTTGTAATTGATAGTTTAAAATCGGTATTAAATCAACCCCACAAGCACATCCAACTTATTGTTGTAGATGATTTTAGCAACGATAACTCAGTAGCCGTTATTGAAGATTTCATCAAAGAGTATCCTGAAATAATTTTTATAAAAAACGCAAATAATCTCGGAATAACAAAATCTTTTAATCATGCCATGCAATTTGCAAAAGGTAAATTTTTGATTGATTTGGCTGCCGATGATATTTTGTTACCTCATTGTATCGAAAACCAACTTCAATTATTTAAAACAAGCCAACTAAATAATCTTGCCATTGTTTATGGCAATGCAGAACTAATTTCCGAAAACGGAACGCATATATCATATTATTTTGATGACGATTCGCAAAATAAAACGACTAAAAAAAGACCCAGTGGCAATATTTACTCTCAAGTTATAAGTCCTGAAACTGTGATTTGTAGTGTTTCTTCAATGGTCAAGAAATCAGTTTTTGATGAATTAAAGGGCTATGACGAAAACTTGTCTTATGAGGATTTCGATTTTTGGATTCGAGCTTCAAGATTTTACAATATTGACTTTATTGATAGTGTTTTAGTTCAAAAAAGAATACTATCCAATTCTTTAAATGCTACTTTTTTCATAGCAAAAAACAAGCATGGTTACTCAACTCATCAAATTCTAAAAAAAGCTTTTAACCTCAACCGAAATAAAAAAGAAAATCAAATTTTATTAGGTAGAACTTATCTTGAAATTAAAATTGCTCTTAAAACAACAAATTATATTTTGGCTCTAAAAAACGTTTTACTGTTTGTAAGAGTTGGTTTGAAATCGATTTAAATAAGAGAAAGAGAAATGATAAATTTTAAAAAACATTCAAATTCTATTTACTGTACCTTTGCTTTTTTTCTTATGCTTTGTGTTTTTAACTCCAATTTGTTTGGTATTTTAGACCCATCATTCAAAGACTTTCAAAAAGATGACGAAGGTTTAGTACTTGGTAGATTGACATTTAGTAGAGACCATGGTCTACTGAAACATAGCGGATTGGTTGGAGTATATGGAGAGTGGGGAGACACTAATTATGATCAGGAAAAAATATATCTAAATAATACTGTATTAAATGCAAACCTTTACAATCCGTATCAGAGTCAGATAGGCGGTCAAGCCATGATCTATGGTGTTTTGGATTTAATATTACCTTTCGACAATTATGCTAAACTCAATATTTTTCATTTTCTAACAGCGACTTTTTCAGCATTGGCATTTTTGTTTTTTTTAATTTGGACAAAAAAGCATTTTGGGATTTTAACTTCAATGATTACGCTTTTTTTTATAATAACATCTTTTTGGATAATTATTTTTAGCGATAAACTTTGGTGGAATTTATGGAGTTTTTATTTACCTTTCCTTTTTATGCTGTTTTATTTAGATAAAAAAAACAGTAATATAATTAGTTCTAAAAAACTCTTTTTTTATTCCTTTCTTCTGGTATTTACAAAATGTTTCTTGAATGGATATGAATATATTTCCACTACTTTAATCATGTTTACTACACCAATTTTGTTTTATTTTATTTTGTATCAATGGAAGATAAAAGAAACTATTCAATTATTTCTAAAAATAGTATTTGGTGCCATTTCAGGATTTTTGGTTTCAATTTGCTTTTTGATATTTCAAATTTCAAAACTTACTACAAGAGAAGATAATTTAAATGGATTTGAATACATTTATAATACACTTTTGAGAAGATCCTATGATAATCCAAATAAATATAATGACCTATTATCTAATAAATCAATGAAAAGTTCTATATGGGAAGTAATTCAATTGTATCTAAACGGTCCAGCATACAAACTTAAAACTAATGACGGCAGAGAATATGAAATTTCATTTTTGATGTTTGTTCTTTTCTTTATCATTATTACTGTCTTTTACATTTATTTAAATAAGAAAAAAGCAATATTTATAGTGCCGAAAAACAATTTTAATGCTTTAATAATTATGTTTTGGGCTTCTATTACTGCACCTTTGTCCTGGTTTATACTATTTAAAAGTCATTCATACATCCATACTCATATGAATTTTATTGTTTGGTATATGCCTTTTGCTTTGTTTGGATATGTTTTTATTGGATATTTTTTTTTGGAAATAATTTTCAAACTTTACTTAATTGTTTCAAAAATTAATCATGATTAAAAAATCTGACATTCTAACTTTTTTAAAATCAAAATCATTAAACTTGAGTTTTATTGATAGACTAAAAGTTAATTTTAGACCATTAATTTGCCCTTTTGATATTTTATTAAAATATGTTGACCAAAATAAATCTGTTTTTGACATTGGTTGTGGTTCTGGACAATTTTGTGCACTTATTGCAAAATTTACATCTGCAACTAATATTTACGGTATAGAAATTTCTAAAACTCTTGTCTTAAATGCTCGAGCCATAAATAAAGAATTCAAAGATGAAAAAACAATTACTTTTGAAGTATTCGATGGTATAACTATTCCTAATGAGATTCAAAAATTCACTATTGTTTATATGATAGATGTTTTACATCATGTGTCTAAAAATAATCAAGTTATTTTTTTAAAAGAAATATATTCAAAAATGGCTTTTGGTAGTATACTAATATTTAAAGATATTGATGCTAGCCATCCATTTGTTTATTTTAACAAAATACATGATTTGGTATTTAGCAAAGAAATAGGAAATGAAATCAGCTTTCAATTTGCCCAAAAGACAGTTAAAAATATCGGTTTTAAAACAATAGAAAAATTTAAAAAAACAACTTTTATATATCCTCATTACTTCCTAATTCTTGAAAAGTGAAAACCTTACATTATAAAATTATTTTTTTTAGCATTGTTGCTTTCTATTGCGTCATTTTAAGTCAATTTGGAATGGAAAATTGGGATACTGGTTATATTCCTAGTTTCTCTTGGCGAGTAATTAATGGTCAAGATATTTATCAAGATTTTATTTATAAAGGACTACCTATAACTATCTATTTTCATGCTTTATGGATGAAACTACTTCCAATTGAAGGTCAGTTCTATTTTATAAGAATTATTAATTATTTACTATTTGCAACACAAGCCTATCTCATACTTTCTGGATTTGATTTGATTTATAAGTTTAAAAATTACGGCATCAATAAGTGGTCTTTAATGATTCCTTGCTTCATTATATCTATTCATAATTGGTCACCATATCCTTGGCCAACGACGGATGGAATATTTTTTGCATCTATAGCTTTTTGGATAATGGCTAAGGATAAATCTAATTCATTTATTCATTTGACTTTTATTGCCTTATTTAGCTTATTATCCGCTTTTACAAAACAATCTTTTTATCTGATTCCATTTGGGTTTTTAGGTTATGTTTTTATAAAATCAGGAATGAAAAAATCACTACAATTTGGACTTCTATTGATTTTCTTTTTAAGTCTATATCTATTCTGGATAAGTAGTTTTACCACAATTTCAAATTATTTTGAACAAACATCTAATCAAACAAGTTTTAAAGACTTATATATCTACGGGATAAGCAATTATATTCACTGTTTTGGTAGTAAAACTATTTTGGTTATTGTTCTATTATCCCCAACTATACCCTATTATTTTTTATGGAAAGCAAACTCTAATCCATTTCAGGAATATCTAAAATGGCTTATTATTGCATTTTTGATAGCTAGTATTTCCTATCATCTTTTTCAAAATGTACGACAAGCTTCTTTAATTTTTTTTGCAACCTGTTGGTTGTCGTTAGTTTATTACTTTTTTTTTATAAAAAATGACATCAAATTCATTACTCCAATACTTTTGTCACTTTTAATAGCTTGGTCAACAGCAATTAGTGTTGGTTATCCATTTACAATGTTATTTTCAACAGGAATGATAGCTTCATTTATCATTTTATTTTACAGTGAAATCCCAAAATTTAAGCACAATAAAACCCTATATTATTCCATTATATTTGGTGTAAGTATTATTTCATTTCTTTCAAATAAAAATCCGTATCGCGATAGTTCATTACTAGATTTAAATTATTCTTTAGATTCTATTTCTCCAAAATTAAAATACATAAAAACTGATAAAGAAACATTTGAAAAACACAATGAAATCAAACAATTAATAAAAAAATACGGGAAGAATTTCATAGTAGCACCAGATACACCAATGGCAAATTACATATTTGACACTCAGAGCAAATTACCCGCAGATTGGATAATCACAAACGAGGTTATGGGTAGAGAGTCTTTGTTTATAAAATTAGCGGCAAACAAAAAAAACTATATCTTTATAGACAAAGAATATATTTTTAATAAACCCTACATTAATTACGAAATTTTATATAGTGGAATTACCACTTTTATATATGAAAATTTCAACAAAATTGATCAAACCAAACATTATTTAGTATACAATTCATTACGAGATGATAAAAAGTTACCTTAAACTTCTAAGAGTTGAACAATACATCAAAAATTTATTTGTTTTTGCACCACTGTTTTTCAGCAAAGAATTATTTGACGAATCCATTTTCAGCAATGTCTTTTTAGCTTTTATTTGTTTTTCATTTGCTGCAAGCAGCATATATATTATAAATGACTATTTTGATTTAAAAGAAGATCAAAAACATCCTGAAAAATGTAAAAGACCATTAGCTTCTGGTGCAATAGAAGCTAAAATTGCCTTTTTAATAATGCTAATACTTATGCTAATTTCATTGGGTTTATCCAACCTAATTTCTACTAATTTATTTTTGATTTTAATTCTATACATTTTTTTAAACTTACTCTATTCCAAATGGCTCAAACATATTGTTATTCTTGATATAAATATCATTGCTATTGGGTTTATACTAAGAGTGTTTGCAGGAACAGTAGTTTCTGGAATTACAGCCTCAATTTGGATACTATTAATGACTTACTTGCTGGCTCTTTTTCTTGCTATTGCAAAAAGAAGAACCGACGTGGTTTTAGCTCAAAACGGTCAACAAGTCCGAAAAAACATAGATGGATATAACTTAGCATTTATAGATACTGTTTTGGCAATTTTAACATCAATTATTGTTGTGTGTTATATTTTCTATTGTATTTCGCCAGAAATACAATTTCAATATCATTCCAAACTGCTTTACATATCGATATTTTTTGTTTTAAACGGACTAGTTCGCTATCTAAAATTAGCAATTGTAGACAACTCTTCTTATTCTCCAACTAAACTAGTGTTAAAAGATACTTTCCTGCAATTTACCATTTTGTGTTGGTTATTATTAATGTGTTATCTTTTATATTTTAATCATTGAAAACAAATACTTTAGCACTTTTTGATTTTGACAAAACGCTCTATAAAAAAGACAGTCTGTTAGAGTTTACAAAATTTTCACGAGGTAATTTGAACTTCTTTTTTGGAATATTTTGCCTATTACCCTATTTTACATTAATGAAATTAGGAATATTGTCTAATAACAATGTCAAGCAAAAGTACATTCAGTATTTTTTTAAAAATCTTAATTATGAACATTTCAAATTAATAGCCTCTAATTTTGCCGTTAATGAAATAGAAAAAAAATTAAGTCCAAAAATATATAGAGAATTTCAAAAGCATTTAAAAGCTAAAGATAAAATAGTTATTGTAACAGCGTCTATTCCCGAATGGATAGCACCATGGAGTACTAAATTTGGTGTCGAAATTATTGGTACTAACTTAGAAATTTTAGACAACAAGATTACAGGAAGATTTATAACCAACAATTGTTTTGGCAAAGAAAAAGTTAATAGAATAAAAGCCATTATTGACCTAGAAAAATTCGATGAAATTTGTGTTTATGGATCAGGGAAAGGAGATTTAGAAATGTTACAACTTTCTAAAAAAACTATTTAATGGTTTCTCTATATAATCAAACTATATCAAGTATACGCTTACGATCAAGGCTACAACGCATTAGAAGCAATGGCAAAAGGGAAAGTGGTTTTTATTGGTGCTGAAACTGAGTTTATGGAACATTATAATTTGCATGAAAAAGCGTGTATTAATGCTTTACCTGATACGATTTCATTGGTTTATGAATTGTCTTTTTTGATTGAAAACCCAGATAAAATAATTGCTATTGGAAAAAGAGTAAGAGTCTTTATCGAAAAAGAACATAATTACATTAAAATTGCAGAACGATATTTGGAAATTTGGGAATAAAAAAGAGGCTATTACACCTCTTTTTTTTTAATTTAAACAAAAAACTACTCTTTTATAAACTTGACCGTTTCGTCATAATTTTCTCCCTCTAGTTTTACAAGATAAATTCCTGAAGGAAGACTTGGAAGATTGATTTCAAAAACTTGATTTCTAATTTTGGTATTGTATTTCAATTTGCCTAAAACATCATAAATACCAACCTCAATATCCGATTTTGGAACTTTACCTAGGTTGATTGAGAAAATGCCTTTGTTAGGATTAGAAAAAAGTTGAACTTTTAACGAAATAGCTTTAGTTTGATTTTCATAATTATTTGATGATGTTCTAGCGGGATTGCTATTTTGTGAAGCACTATTACAATCTGCTAAAGCAGCATTAATTTTTAAATCAACAAATCCAGAATTTGTTGGATTGTAATCACCACTTAAAATGTCAATATCATTTCTTGCTGTAAAATTTAATGTTGCATTATTTGTAACTAAATTATTTATTAAATTAATCTCATAAGGAGATGTTTTTAATATAAAATCCCATCTATCAATAATTCTATTCTTGACTTCTACTGAACCAAATGGTAGTGTCATGTCTTTAGCCATATCAACTGCATCAAAAGCATTTAATCTTCCGGCTCCTATTAATCCTTGATAAGGCAAATTTAGGGTTAATGTATCATTTTTGACTGCTGTTAATTTTAAAATGCTTTCAACTTCATCAGGAAAGAGACATGTATTAGCTCCAAACATTAAACCAACTACTCCCATAACCATTGGTGCAGCAAAAGAAGTACCTCCACTATAATAATATTCATTAGGTACTATTTCACTGTCATTATTTATTGATTTAGGCACTACTATATCAGAACCAGGTGCCGAAATATCTACTCTATCGTTGTAAGTGGTTTTATAAATACCTGGTGGTATATCAACATTAAAATTTTCGAGTATATCTTTTCTATCACCATGTCCAATTTGTATGTCGTCAGGTTCAAACCTATGACCAACTGAAGTTACAGAAATAACATGATTTAAAGAAGCAGGATAATGGTAACCTGTTGGACCAAGTGTAGGACAAGAATATTGACCATTCCCTGCGGCAGCTATTAAAACAACTCCCATATTCCATAATTCATCCATTAATAATTGATCATATTGAGATTCAAGTGGTCTATCATTACACGAACCCCAACTCATATTAATAGCTCTAGCACCATTATTTGCCAAGGCTATCATTGAACTATAACTAGTAATTATTTGACAATTAAATCCCGAAGAAGCTATACCCAAATTATTATCAGTATTACCAGCAGCAACTGTAGCAACTTGAGTTCCATGTGTAAAACCAATATTAGATGGAGTCATATTTGTAATTTTTCCAATCAAATCTTCTTGTAAATTGTACGCTCCTTCCGAATTCCCTAAAAATACCCCATCCCCTTTTGATATATCCCAAGCTTCAGGAGCTTTTATAAAAGTCAATTCTGATTGAGTCAATTGTGGAGTTGAAATCGTACCGCTTAAATCATTAGGTGTATATAATAATTGTCTTGGAATCATTTCTTCCCATCTTCCAAAATCTATTGAGAAATTTTTTGAAATTTCATTTATTAATTTAGGATCACATTCAATTATATAAACATCCTGTAAAACTTTGTTTTTTGCGCCAGGAAAAGCTAATTCAAAATAATTTATATTAAATTTTTCAAAAAGAGTATTTAATTTTAATTTTTTAAATTTTAGTTTGATATTCTTTCCATTTTTGAGAATAGTTGGAAGGTTTTCATGATTTGGAATTTCAATGTAATATTTTTTTGCAGAACTAGTTTGCGCGTAAGAGAGCATAGTAAATAAAAAAATAAATGTCAATGAAATTATGTTTTTAGAATTTCTCATAATTAGTCTTTTAAATTTTTCATTTCTTTCATTTGTTTGTTAAGATCTATTATATACAAAGTCAACTCTTCCACCTTTTGCAAGAGCAATTTGTTCATCTCGCCTAATTCTATTCCTTTTGCCTCCACTTCTTTGGCAGAGGGTATGTCTTTAAGATGTCCTTGGGTTTGAATATGTTTTTCAACTTCTTCTAGCGTTGGTAATTTGTATTTTTTTTCAAAAACAAAATCTGCCCAGGTGGTATATACTTTTACTCTATCCGCTCTAATTGCTCCTTTTACAGATAACCTGTAAGTATCTGCACCATCAACAAAGTTTGAAGTTCCTATACCGATATTAGCATCCGTTAAAATATTACCCTCAATTTTTGCACTACCTGTAACAACAAATTTATGTTCAGGTAAATAATCGCCAAAACCGCCAATTACAATTCTAGAATTCGGCAGAGGCATATCCATATACACTTTATCTAAACCATCTTCATAAGTTCTCATTATTACCTGTTGATTTCTATTCCAAAGCGACACTTCGGTTTCACCACCTGTCTTAGCAAGTACTCGAAATCTTCTCGCATCCAATCTATCTTCTAGACTAAAATAAAACCAAGATTTTGGATCTAGATTAGATTGAGGGAAATCATAAAATTTCAACATTCTTACCTCATCTTGAGCTGAATATCCTGGCAAAAGACTTCCAGCTGATAATACTAAAGACTTATTATGTCTACTATCTACACCAGATGCAGTAAAAACAGAACCGTTAGCTGGGCTTTTTGTAAAAATACCAGTACTAGCTTTGACATCACCATTAACATCAAGCTTAGCACTAGGAGTAGTAGTCCCAATCCCAACATTACCTTCAATAATAGCTCCATTTGTTGGTGAGGCAGTTGTACCAGAGTAGGTAGCCCCAATGCTTACGCCACCTTCTACATCAAGTTTTGATTTAGGGGTGTTTGTTCCTATACCAACATTGGTATTAGTTGTTGGTGAATTCGCTAAAACATTGGTTGCACCACCTGTACGGGTGTTTATTTGTGCGGTTGCAATGAAAGCAGTTAAAAATAGTACTCCTGAGAGTACGAAATGTGTAGATTTTTTCATTTTCTTCTAATTTTTTAAAGTTAATTCTGTAAAAATAGAAAAAAAAAAAAATGATTTTAACAAGTTTTTTAACAAGAAATTGTAAAATAATTTTTAACAAAACAAACTTCTTCTAAAATAAACAACCAAAACAACCCAATAAACAAAATAGGTCAAGGCATAAGCCATAACAACACCTTCTAATCCAAACATTTTGATTAGAAAAAAACTAAAAACGTAAGTTAAAATTAACGAAAACAACTCGGTAAGAATAAACGCTACCGTGAGCTTTTTGGCAAAAAACTGATAGCCTAAAATCCATGATGCCATTTTGAATACATCACCCAATAATTGCCAAAAAAACAAAGTGGTAACAGGCAAAAATTCGGAGGTAAATAAAATCTTAACAACCAAAAAACGAACAAAATAAAGAATCGTGACACCAATGACAAATAAAGGAAAAATGGTTTTGTAAAAACTCCAAAATACTCTTTTGGTTTCGAGATTGTTTTGTGCAACTGTCAATTTAGGCAAGAAATAAAGCGTAAGAATCGTGGAAACAAATAACAAATAATAAGATGATATTCGAGTAATGGCTTCCCAATATCCTGCCTGATGAATCCCGATACTAGCAATGATGTTTTTTCGAATAGCAAGATACACTATCGAACCAACAACTCCCGAAACCAAAGCCATTAAGAAATAAGATGATAAATTTTTGATGATTTTGAAATCAAAAAACTCCAATCGGATGTAAGAAAACATCGGAAATTCTTTGTTGATATAACAAAACGAAACCAAAAACAATAACGATGGGGTAATAATTATAGCCAGTAACGCTCCAACTGTTTGATAATTGTAAACCAACAAAACCGAAACAAAAAGCCCTATGAAATTACCAATTATGGTGATATAAATTACGTTTTTGAATTTTCCCAATCCGTTTATGACAGAAACCAAAACTAGTGACAAAGCATACCAAGGCAGCGCAAAAGCAAAAGATTTAAATACAAAACCAAAAACATAATTATTACCAAAGACAAACTCATTCCAATAATCGGACAAGAAAAATAACAGCCCACTCAAAGCTACTGAAACAACAAATACGGAGATAAAAACCGTAGCAACATATCGTTTCAATTCGGTTTCTTTTTCTTTGGTTTCAGCAATATATTTCACAATTCCGTTTTGGAAACCCAATGTTGAAATAGTTTCAAAAGAACCCACAAAATTTCTGAAATTACCCAAAAGTGCCAATCCGCTTGGTCCAATAAAAATGGCAATGACTTTAGAGGTAATTAACCCAATAAATAATCGAAAAACCACACTCAAGCTATTTAAAGATGTAATTTTAAATAGATTAGTTTGGGTAATTTTTTTAATAAATTCCAATTTAATATTTATTTAAAATTGAAATAACAAAACTCACCTCATCATCAGTCAAAACGGGACTCATGGGTAAACTCAACACTTCATTATGAATTTTTTCAGTAACTGGAAACGATAAGTTATTCCATCCCGAAATTTCGGGATTAAATACTTTTTGCTGGTGTGGTGGCACTGGATAATGAATCATGGTTTCTATTTCATTTTCTAACAAATACTGCTGTAATTCATCTCTTTTTTTAGTTCGGATGACAAACAAGTGAAAAACGTGATTATCGGATAAATCCCAAAAAGGCAAGGTAATTTTATCATTTTTTATTTCTGATAAATAACGTTTTGCTGTTGCTTTTCTTTTGTCATTTTCTTCGTCTAAATGGGGCAATTTTATATTTAAAAATGCAGCTTGCAATTCGTCTAGCCTTGAGTTTACTCCAATATAATCGGTATAATATTTTGCCTCTGAACCATAATTACGTAATGATTGAATGACTTTTGCTAATGCGGTATCGTTTGTAACAACTGCTCCACCATCGCCTAAAGCCCCTAGATTTTTACTAGGATAAAAACTATACGCAGAAGCTCCCCCTTCGGGGGCGGGGGGGGCTACCCCATGCGCTTGTGCAGCGTCTTCTACAACAATTAAGTTGTTTTGAATGGCGATTGTAGTAATTTTTTCCATCTCGGCTAATTGTCCATAAAGATGTACTACTAAAATTGCCTTGGTTTTTGGGGTGATTTTTTCTGTAATTAGATCTGGATTGATATTGTACGTCTCTAGTTTTGGCTCGACCAAAACCGGAACTAAGTCTGCATGTAAAATGGCGAGAATAGTAGCAATATAGGTATTGGCAGGAACGATTACTTCATCGCCTTTTTGCAGTTTTCCTAATTGGATATAGCCCTTAAAAATTAAAACCAAAGCATCCAATCCATTACCTACACCAATGCAATGGTTCGTACCACAATAGTTCGCAAAATTACTTTCAAATACTTTAACTTCATTCCCTAAAACATACCAACCAGACTCTAACACAGCTCTCAACTTTTCTTGAAAAGCGGTTTCATAAGGAACATTTACTTTTTTTAAATCAAGGAATTGTATCATTTCTTGTTTATTTCTCGAAGTTGCTGAATATCTAATAAATCTTTTGGTCTATTTGCTTTTATTTTGCTAGTAATTAAATCCTCGAGCGAGAGGACATTCCAACGCAAAAACTGATTTTCGTTAACAATAACAATCTCACTTTCTTGATAAGCTTGATCAAACGTTTTATTAACGTTAAAATTTGTAATTAACTCTAAATCTAGGTCAACGGGCGAAAATTTTACAGAAATATTTTGAAGTTTATTTTTTACATCAACTGGAAAATCGTCTATTTCGTAACCCATTTCATTAAAAACCTTTACTAATTTTTTGAAATTTATTTCAGTGGTTTCAATCCAAATATCAACATCAGCAGAATGACGCTGGTATCCATGAAAATTGACTGCTGCACCGCCAACAAATAACATTCTGACTTGATTTTTATTGGCTAATTTCACAAATTCGTCTATCTTATTTTCCCAGATTTGCATTTTTGTTCGGTTTTATTTCAATTACAAAATTTTTAGTTTTTTCTTTTATTTTATTTTTTATCGGAAAATGACTTATGCGTTCAGAAAATCTCAAAAAACTATATAAGCGTTCCGCTCCAGAAAGTCTTAAAAAATTTTCTACTTGTTGCTGATTGCTTTGTTCTTTTGTTTGAAATTCAATTTTCATTATTATTTTAGGTATATATTACGTACTGAATTTATAGTAAAGTATCGCTTAATTTAATAAATTTCGCAGTTTCCAACTCATAAAAATCGTGAACAATGGTACTTGCACCAAAACTTTCTTTCCAATATGACAATCCTTCGTTTAATTTTTTTCCTTGTGATTCATTTGAAATTCCGAAATCGAAAAATCGCTTTTCAGCAAACACATCTGTGATCAAAAAATGATATAAAAAATCTAAACTACCAAGATTATCTGCAGTTTCATTTTTAGAAATATATTGACAATGCGCAACGTTTTCACTTTCAAAAATAGTTGTCCCTGCTACAATTTTATCTTTATAGTACACATTAAACTGTCGAATATTGCTCGGAAAAAAGCTTTTTAGCAAATTAATTTCCTGAATAGAATGAACCGGTTTTGCATCATGCTTTTTATCTAAATTAGGGATTAAAACTTCGGTCCAAAACAACTCAAAATCGTCCACTTCTTTGATTTCTAAACCATTCGAAATTCCTTTTTGAATGCCTCTATTTCTAATTTTTGAAACTATATTTTTTTGTAATAAATCTATAACCGACAAACTATCTCGACGTACTAATTGGGCTTCCGCCAAAAACAAAGCATAATTTAATTCTTCTGACGGTTTTTTATGATAAATCGACGGAATTAATTTCAGCTGTAGTTTCACTAATTCATTATCATTCAAAAAAGCCAAAATACTTTTGAAAATTTCAATTACCGAAGCCAATTTTGTGCTGTCATCATAGATTAATCCGCCATAAGTCAACCCTTGATGCGAAAAAATATTGTTTTCAACTTTATT
>JANMZS010000097.1:0-9471 GCA_031383535.1 Flavobacterium sp. | reverse complement strand
TAGGCATAATTCCCTTGGGTGGTTAGCCGCCAATAATCTTTTTTCAATCCTTTAGTATCAATATAAGCTTCCCCAATACCTGCAACCTATAAAAAAGATATTTTCGAAGAAATAGTATCTTTTATCGGAGGAAAAAAAGTTGCAGGTATTGGGGAAGCTTATATTGATACTAAAGGATTGAAAAAAGATTATTGGCGGCTAACCACCCAAGGGAATTATGCCTATCACATGGGAAATGTCTATGAAGAATGGATGAATGTTCCGCAAAAACAAACTACATTTCTAAATTATTCAAACATTTATTTTACAAAAAGGAAAAAAATGAATCCGATGGTCTATTTTGTAAAAAATAGAATCATTAAGAAGTTAATTTCTATAAAATGGGTGTTAAAGTTGTTTTTTAAATGGAAAAAATTACCCAAAGAAATGATTGAAAAGTATTAATCAGATGGAAATAATTCACCCTATTTTCTCTATACTCATCTCTACAAAAAACCGTCTGACTGATTTGGTTTTTACAATAGTATGATTTTTGTATATTTGTAATTCAAAATAAAGGTATTATGACAACTATAAACTATAAATGAGCTTACTAAAGCAGGTAAAATTGTGTTGGAGTTAGCAAAAATACTTTCTGTTTCAAACAAAGGTGTAGAAATTGAAACATTAGTTAAAGATAAGCCTGTTTCGAAAGTTAATGAGGGTAATTATGATCCGAAATTTGTTGCAATGATAAAGAAGAGAATTGCAATAGAAAAATTTATTCCTATAACTACAAATTCGACATGGGAAAGTATCTAGTCAATTTTTCTGAAAGTGCATTAAAAAAACTTGCAAAACATAAAAAAGCTGGAAACAAAGCAATCAATATTAAAATAGATAAAATCTTCAACGAATTAAAAGAAACTTCATTTACTGGCGAAGGACATCCCGAAGCATTAAAGCACAGTTTGACTGGCCTATGGTCAAGACGAATAAAACAGAGAGCACAGAATGATTTATAGTGTTGATGAGAATATTGTAACTGTTTATGTTGTTTCGGCAATGGGACATTATGACGCTAAATAATGAAAGTTACCCAACCCACTTTTTCAATCCTCATCTCTACAAAAAACCGCCTCATCGATTTGGTTTTTACCTTGGATAAAATCAATCATCTGTTGCAACAAGATACTGTAGAATGTGTCGTTTTTGATGATGGTTCTACAGATGGTACTTTTGAATTTGTAAAACAAAACTTCCCCCGTATTATAATTCATAGAAATGAAGTTTCTAAAGGCTATATGTATTGCAGAAACAAAATGCTCAACGAAACCCTAGCAGTTTATGCGATTTCCTTAGATGATGATGCGCATTTTGTAACCCAGAATCCTTTGGAATCTATACAAAAGCATTTTGAAAACAATACGAATTGTGGTTTGTTGGCACTGCGAATTTTTTGGAGTTTACAAGAACCAAGTGCTATAGTTTCTAACGAAACTTCGAGCCAAGTTCAGGGGTTTGTAGGCTGTGCTCATGCCTGGCGTATGTCGGCTTGGCGTGACATTCCCAACTATCCAGAATGGTTTGTTTTTTATGGCGAAGAGAATTTTGCTTCTTTTCAATTATTCAAAAACAATTGGCAAGTACATTATCTTCCCGAGGTTTTGGTTAATCACCGAGTTAACTTAAAATCTCGAAAAATCAATTCCGATTATACACTTCGTTTGCGGCGGTCGCTGAGGTCGAGTTGGTATTTGCTTTTTTTATTTTATCCTATTATTACAATCCCAAGAAAAATAAGTTACTCCATTTGGATGCAATTGAAATCGAAAGTTTTCGAAGGCGATTTCAAAGCGTTACAAGCACTAATCTTGGCCTTGTTGGATTTAGTTTGTGCTATTCCGCGAATTATAAAAAACAGCCGCCGACTGTCGAAAAAAGAATATGATATTTATATGACACTTCCTGAAACCAAAATCTATTGGCAACCCGAAAAATAACAATAAATATATAAATCGTGCAAATTGAAAATTGTATTTTCAATTTGCACGATTTATGTTAAAATTAAGTATATAATATTGATTTTAAATGAATTAAAACAAATTTATTTATTCTTATTTTTTATAAAAAACGTTTTTTTATTATAATTTTGTCTATAAATTGCATTTTATAGGTTGATTTTAAGTAATTTTACTGCAAATTGAAAATCATATTTACAATATGCATGATTTTATAAAAAGAAAGGTAGAAGATACTGTTCGTCAGTACCTTAAAATATTTCCCGTTGTTGCGGTTTTGGGACCACGACAATGCGGAAAATCTACTTTGGTCAAAAAACTAGCCGCAAATTGGGGCGATTCTGTTTATCTCGACTTGCAGAACGACACCGATTTAAGTAAATTAGATCAGCCTGCTTACTTTTTTCAATCTAATGATGATAAAATAATATGCTTAGACGAAATACAACTGGTTCCTCAGTTATTCTCTGTTTTAAGAAGCGTAGTTGATAACAACCGACAAAACGGAAAATTCATTTTGTTAGGTTCTGCTTCAAGAGATTTAATTCAGCAAACTTCGGAGTCGTTGGCAGGAAGAATAGGAATGGTTTATTTGTCGCCTTTTACGCTCAATGAACTTAACAATTTAGACGGATTTAGCTTAAATACGTTTTGGTTAAGAGGCGGTTTTCCAGATAGTTATTTGGCCGAAAATGACGCTTTTAGCAAAATTTGGTGCGATAATTTTGTCAAAACATTTATCGAAAGAGACATTCCGCAATTGGGGTTTCAAATCCCTGCCTTGCAACTCAAACGTCTCTTGACGATGTGTGCTCACAATCAAGGACAGCTTTTAAATTATTCAAAATTTGGAGAATCTTTGGGTTTGACACATCCAACGATTAAACGCTATATCGATTTGTTAGAGCAAACATTTATTGTAAGAACCCTGCTTCCGTATGAAGTTAATGTCAAGAAAAGATTGGTGAAATCGCCCAAAGTATTTGTTCGAGATTCGGGAATTTTACATCAATTATTAGCAATTCCCGATTATAATTCCTTGTTAGGCAATCCTATATTTGGTTCTTCTTGGGAAGGCGTGGTGGTAGAAAATGTGATTGTAAATATGCCTGATTGGGATTTTTATTTTTATAGAACAGCATCTGGCGATGAGCTCGATTTGATCTTGGTAAAAGGAAATATACGCATTGCAATTGAATGTAAAGCTTCGACAGCACCTAAACTAACCAAAGGTTTTTACCGTGCCTTGGATGTTATCAAACCGCAACAAACTTTTGTAATTATACCAACGCAAGTATCCTATAGTTTAGCGCCCAATATCATTGTTTGTGGGTTGTCTGAGTTTTTAGAAATTGAGTTGTAAATAAAATAGAACAGATGAAACGCCCACGACAATAATCATTGACCCACAGAGATATGATTATAGGCGTTCCATCTGACCAATGAAAAACAATAAATAGAACAGATGAAAACAATTGCTATAATTCCAGCGCGTGGCGGTTCTAAAAGATTACCGAGCAAAAACAGTTTAAATTTGGGCGGAATCCCTTTGATTGCCCATAGTATTTTATATGCCCAAAAAAATAGTGCAATTATTTATGAAATTTATGTTTCAACAAACGATGAAGTGGTAAAAAAAATCGCCTTGCACTATGGAGTTAAAGTCATCGACAGACCCGAAAGTTTGTCAGGAGATTTCGAACCTACGGTATCTGCATTGAAGCATGTTTTAGAATCAATAGACGACGAAGTCGAAAATGTAGTTTTGCTTCAGCCTACAAATCCGTTGCGTCCCGATTATTTGTTAAAAGAGGCTTTCGAAATCTATCAAAAGCAAAATTATGATAGTTTATTTACGGTTTCAAGAAACCATCAAAAGCTAGGTAAATTAGAAAACAATCAATTCCTACCTTATAATTACGAAATAGGACAGCGAAGTCAAGACTTAGAACCTTTGTATTTCGAAAATGGATTGTTGTATATTAGCAAGGCTTCTTTGATTTTGCCTCTCGACTGCGCTCGAGGTGACAGTGAAATAATTTCAAAAAGTGCTTTTCCATTCGAAGTAAATTCTATTTTGTCTAATGTAGATATTGATACTCAGGACGATTTAGATTATGCGGAATATATTTATCGAAAACTCATAAGCCTTAACTCATAACTTATTTTATGAACCCATACATAGAAATTGCAGGAAGAAAAATAGGAATTGACTATCCACCATTAGTCATTGCCGAAATTGGTATTAACCACGAAGGTTCTTTGTATGTTGCCAAATCAATGGTGGATGCTGCACATCGTGCAGGAGTGGAAGTAGTGAAACATCAAACTCATATTGTTGAAGACGAAATGTCTGGCGCAGCCAAGAAAGTCATTCCAGGTAATGCTGATGTTTCAATTTATGAAATTATGGAGCGTTGCTCTTTAAATGAAGAAGAGGAACTGGAACTAAAAAACTATATTGAAAGCAAAGGAATGATTTTTATATCCACTCCTTTTTCAAGAGCTGCTGCTAATCGTCTGCGAAAATTTGATATTCCTGCCTACAAAATTGGTTCTGGTGAATGTAATAATTATCCGCTTTTAGAACATATTTGTTCCTTTGGAAAGCCCGTAATTTTGAGTACCGGAATGAACACCATAGAAAGTGTTCGAAAGGCAGTCGCAATTTTTGACAAGCACAACATTCCTGTAGCACTTTTACATACTACCAATTTGTATCCAACTCCCATACATTTGGTGCGTTTTGGAGCAATGATGCAATTACATGATGCCTTTCCAGATAAAGTTTTCGGGTTGTCAGATCACACTTTAAATAACAATGCTTGTTTGGGGGCAGTAGCACTTGGCGCAAGTATTTTAGAAAGGCATTTTACTGACACCATGCAACGCACGGGACCTGATATTGTGTGTAGCATGGACGAGCAAGCCACCAAAGAATTAATAACGAGTTCGAATGAAATTTGGCAAATGCGGGGTGGAACAAAAGAACCCGCTAAAGAAGAACAGGTTACTATTGATTTTGCTTTTGCCACGGTCTGTGCTATTGCCCATATAAAACAGGGAGAAACATTTACCAAAGACAATATCTGGGTAAAACGCCCTGGAACAGGTAAAATTCTGGCAGAGCATTTCAATGATTTGTTAGGAAAAAAAGCAACTAGAAATATTGAAAATGATGAGCAATTGAAGAGGGAAGATGTAGAAAAATAAAGGATCTCTTTAAAACCGTCTCGTCCCTTGTCTTCGCTCGGGATGACGTGCTCGACGTGACAAAAATCACACAGTTGTCAAGTAGTATGGTTGTCACCTCGAGTGTTTTGTCACACAAAGGGAATGTATAAGGCGGTGCTGTCAAATCGAGCGCAGTCGAGATTAATAATAGAACAAACCGCCTATCTTCAAGTTTCGAGAGAGAGGTGAAATTCAATATTAAAAATAAATAGTATATGAAATTCTATTATGTTTATATTCTCAAATGCAATGATAATTCGCTTTATGTTGGAGTAACTTCAGATATTGAAAGAAGGGTAATGGGGCATAATGCAGGGAAATATCCAGAATCTTATACCCATTCTCGAAGACCTGTGACATTAGCTTTTTATCAAGATTTTACGGAGTCTAATCAAGCCATTGAGTTTGAGAAGAAAATAAAAAAATGGAGTAGAGCGAAAAAACAGTGTTTAATAGATGAAAATTTTGATAAATTGCAGGACTTGTCTGAATGTAGAAACGCAACACATCATAAATACAATCCAAATAATGAAATGGATTATTAGGGGATTTTTTTGGGAGGGTCTCGACTGCGCTCGACCTGACAAGTAGTATTAGTTAAGCAATTAGGTTGTCAAATCGAGCGCAGTCGAGATTAATAATAAAACAAATCGTCTCGACTGCGCTCGACGTGACAGAGTATTCGGTAGTCTCTTCCAGCGCTCCCGAAATTTTGGGATAGAGGGATTAATATAAAAATGTATCTTTCTATAAATTTCGGTTGAAATGGATAGGAAAATAAACAAGATTTATGTTACTATTATAATGAAAAAAATACTATTCCTTACTGGAACCCGTGCCGATTTTGGTAAAATAAAATCGTTGATTTCAATTCTTGAAAAAAGCTCAGTATTTGAAGTTTTTGTTTTTGTAACTGGAATGCATTTGCAAAAGCAATATGGTTACACATTGATAGAAATCGAAAGATGTAATTTCAAAAATCTACATACTTTTGAAAATCACACTCATGAAACCACCATGGATTTGACTTTAGCCAAAACCATCGAAGGGCTATCAGCTTATGTAAAAACGATTCATCCCGATATGATAATTGTACATGGGGATCGAGTGGAAACCTTGGCTGGAGCGATAGTGGGTTCGTTGAATAATATTTTGGTTGCTCATATCGAAGGAGGTGAAATTTCTGGAACCGTAGATGAATTGATTCGACATAGTGTTAGTAAATTGTGCCATATACACTTTGTTTCTAATGAGGCTGCAGCCAAAAGATTAAAACAAATGGGTGAATTGGGTTCTTCTATTTATACTATTGGCTCTCCTGATATCGATATTATGTTTTCTGATGAATTACCTAGCTTAGAAAAGGTCAAAGACTATTATCAAATTTCTTTTGATACGTATGCTATTGTTATGTTTCATCCTGTAACAACAGAAGTTAAGGAAATGACAAAGTATGTCGATAATTTTGTAAGAAGCTTGCTAAATGACCATCATAATTATGTGGTGATTTATCCTAATAATGATTTAGGGAGTCAAAGTATTATTGAAAGGTATCAAGCGTTGAAAGAAAATTCGAGATTCAGAATTTTTCCTTCGCTACGATTGGAGTATTTTTTAACCTTATTAAAACACAGCCAATTTATTATTGGAAACAGCAGTGCTGGAATTCGGGAAGCACCTTATTATGGTATTCCTATTATTAATATTGGAACGCGTCAAAAAAATCGTGCGGTACATGCCGATATTATCAATGTAGATTATACCACAATGAGTATTGAGGAAGCTTTGAAAAATATTGATAAGAAAGAATTTAATAAAGCAATTACCGATTTCGGTCAAGGAAATAGCGCTCAATTATTTTTGGAAGTGGTGGAAGATAATGCTATTTGGCAAATCAATCATCAGAAACAATTTAGGGATATTGATTAATTTGTTTGTTGTAATGAACAAATAAATATAAAATTGTTTGTTATGAAGTACAAATTTTATTATTTTTGTTTGATATAAAATACAAAATGGAAGAATTGTTTGAGAAATACCAACAAAAATTGAGTTATACTTCTATAGAAATAGTAAGAAGTATCATGCAAGACATCAATTGGAATTCAAGACTAATAGGTATAAAAGGAGCTAGAGGAATTGGGAAAACAACTTTGCTTTTGCAGTATATTAAAATACACTTGAAGGACGAACAGGATAAAGCCTTGTATGTGAGCTTAGATAATATCTGGTTTAGCAATCATACATTGAGTGAATTGGTAGACTATTTTGTGAAA
This sequence comes from Flavobacterium sp., assembly GCA_031383535.1. Taxonomy (GTDB): domain Bacteria; phylum Bacteroidota; class Bacteroidia; order Flavobacteriales; family Flavobacteriaceae; genus Flavobacterium. The sequence goes on along the minus strand of JANMZS010000097.1, from coordinate 1,961 downwards.
AGAGAGGGAAAATATTTGTTTTTAGATGAAGTTCATAAATATCCTAATTGGGCACAAGAGCTTAAAAATATTTATGATGATTACCCCACTCTAAAGGTTGTTTTTACAGGTTCATCCTTGCTAGAAATACTAAACGCTCGTGCTGATTTGAGTCGCAGAGCTATTGTGTATAAGATGCAAGGACTTTCGTTTCGCGAATTTATAGCCTTTGAAACGGGTTTACTATTGGATTCCTATTCCTTGGAACAAGTACTTGAAAACCATGTAAATATTTCAAAAGATATACTTTCAAAAATAAAACCACTGCCACTTTTTGAGTTGTATTTGAAACAAGGCTATTATCCTTTTTATAAAGAGAACCCCGAAATGTATGGCACTATTTTAATGGAAATTATCAATATGTCCCTCGAAATCGAATTGCCATTACTTCGAAAGGTTGACTTAGCTTACGTATATAAAATAAAACAATTGTTATTGATTATTTCGGAATCAGTTCCTTTCGTACCAAATACCAGTAAGTTGAGTGGAAAAATGGGAATCGTCAGGGGAACGCTACTATTGTATCTTCATTATTTAGATGAAATTGGGATTACTTCTAATTTGTATAAGGAATCTGGAGGAATTAGTAAATTGCAAAAACCTAACAAAATTTTTCTAGATAATTCCAATTTGATGTTTGCCATAGCGCCAAAATCAACAAATACTGGAAACATGAGAGAAACATTTTTTGCCAATCAATTGGGTTATCAACATCAATTGAGTTATTTAGAACAAACAGATTTTTTGGTATCTAATAAATATAGTTTTGAAATTGGTGGAAAAAATAAAAGTAAAAAGCAAATAAGAGAGTTGTCAAATGCTTTTGTTGCTGTAGATGATATTGAGTTTGGATATAAAAACACCATTCCTTTATGGATTTTTGGTTTTTTGTATTAATTTATGAGAAAAACAGCTCGTCGAAGTTATTTTAAACTGAACAAAACAATTTAAACAGAAATGATTACATTTTCAAAATTAGGTTTTAAAGGAAATTTGGGAAATCAGCTGTTTCAAATAGCTTCAACAATTGGAATTGCTAAAAAAAATGGACACCCATTTTTCTTTCCAGTTTGGCAATATTCAAAATTTTTTCAAAATCAACTTCCTGTTTCCTCCATAGAGAATGTTTTTGTACATGTAAAAGAAGAAAAATACAATTACTATGAGTGGAATTTAGGGGAGGGTAATTATGATATTGAAGGATGGTTGCAATCTGAAAAATATTTTGATAGCAATAAAATCAAAGAAATTTTCACATTCAACACCGATTTTAAAGAACAATTAATAAAGCAACATCAATTGTTGTTTTCAAAAAAATCGATTCTGATTTCTATCCGAAGAGGTGATTTTATAAAACATCCTTATTATTTTCAATTATCATTTAAGTACTATTTTTTGGCGATTATTAAGAATTTTCCAGATTGGAAAAATAGAAATTTGATTTTCACAAGCGATGATATTCGGTATTGTGAATACCATTTTTCATTTTTGAAAAACGCCTATTTTCTAAAAGAATTATCGGGTATTGGGCAATTGGTTTTGGGGTCTCAATGTGATGATTTTGTGATTAGTAATTCCACTTTTTCATGGTGGTCGGCGTGGTTGGGCGAAAAAGAAAGTTCAAAGATAATCCGACCCATTCAAAATTTTAGTTCGCAATTTAGAGAACAAAATGACGATTCTGATTATTTTCCATCTCGGTGGATTTCTTTTGATGACAGTTTGTATAAAATTGATAATAAGTATTTTGTTTTAAAGGTCAAAGGCACTTTATATATTTTATTTTTGAACCTAAAATTTCAAGTATTGGAATTGGCACAGAGAATACGTTACACAAAAAGAAAATGGTTTTGAGTGTTTGGATTTTAAAAAAAAATAGTATTGAATATAAATAAATGTTGTTATTTTAAGAGGTTTGTCAA
>JANMZS010000088.1:0-3103 GCA_031383535.1 Flavobacterium sp. | reverse complement strand
GCTTAGCTCGATAACCAGTTTTTTTTCTAATTTTATTTTATTGCTGGTTTATTTTGTATTTCTGTTGTACTATCGCAACCACATCAAAAACTTTTTGGTAAAACTAACTCCAAAATCGCAACAAACAGAAATGCAAGAAATCATCCAAAAAGTGACCTCTGTTTCGCAACAATATTTACTTGGATTATCAAAAATGATTTTCCTTTTATGGATAATGTACGGAATAGGTTTTAGTATTTTAGGTGTCGAAAATGCTATTTTCTTTGCCGTTCTTTGCGGATTACTAGAAATTGTACCTTTCGTTGGTAATATTACTGGAACAACATTGACCGTATTAGTATCGGCAATGCACGGAGCAAATCTAGAAGTAATTATCGGAATTCTAATTGTTTATGTAACGGTACAACTCATTCAAGGTTGGATTTTGGAACCCTTAATTCTTGGTCCACAAGTCAAAATTAATTCTTTATTTACCATTATTGCATTGGTTTTGGGCGAATTACTATGGGGGATTCCAGGTATTATTCTTGCCATTCCACTCACGGCAATGTTCAAAATTGTTTGTGATCATATCGAACCTTTAAAACCTTATGGCTTTTTAATTGGTGAAATTGAAACCAAAAAAAAAGAAATCGGAATTGTTGAGAAAATTAAAAAAATTATAAAGTCCAAGAAAAATGAAACCATATAAAATCAAAGATATACTCCAAATTTTTAAATCCGCATTTAACGAATGGTATTGCAAAGATCCATTCCGGCAAAGTGCCATTATTGCCTATTATGCCATATTTAGTATCCCTGGATTATTGGTTCTAATCATTACCATTGCAGGATATTTTTTTGGAACTGAAACCGTAAATCAAAATCTAATAGCACAAATATCCGAAACAATTGGTTCCGAAACGGCTCTGCAAATTCAAGAGGTACTATCAAAATCGACGACCGAAAAATCGACTACTTGGGGTTCAATTGTTGGGATAAGCATTTTATTAGTTGGTGCAACTGGTGTTTTTGTGGAACTTCAGGTAACCTTAAATTTAATTTGGAATGTAAAAGTAAAACCACAAAATGGCATTTGGCTTATCATAAAAGCCCGACTTTTTTCATTCGGATTAATATTGGCTATCGCCTTTTTATTGACCATTTCGTTGGTAATCTCAACGGCATTGGTAGCTATTAGCAATTACATTCAATTTGAAAGTTCACAACTAATGATGTCCATTTATGGAATCCTGAATTTTGTTATTTCGCTTTTAGTAATTTCTGCATTATTTGCAATGATTTTCAAGATTTTGCCCGATGCAAAAATCCATTGGAAACACGTTTGGTTGGGTTCATTAATCACAGGGATTTTGTTTACAATTGGCAAGATGGGATTGGCTTATTATTTTGGTAAAGCTCAACCAGCCTCAGTTTATGGAGTAGCAGGTTCAGTAATATTAATTTTGATTTGGGTTTCTTATTCGTCCATGATTCTGTTTTTTGGCGCCGAATTTACTGCGGCTTACGCCAAAAAATATTCGGGAATAATTCCACCAACTTCAATTGCAAAAGTTGAAGTTCCGACTACTACAGAAAAAAAGATGTAAAATTTTAAAGAGAGAATATGTCAAAGAGCCAGACGATTAGATTTCCTTTTTATGCAAAAAGTGCTTTAATAGCTATAGGACTTTTTGCTCTCATTTGTACACTTTATATAGGTCAGCAAATTATTATGCCAATAGTGTATTCGCTATTAATTGCTATTTTGCTCAATCCATTTGTAAATTTTTTGCTTAGGAAGAAAGTCAATAAAATAATTGCAGTTACTATAGCTGTTGTTTTATTAATTCTTTTATGCCTTTTGTTTTTTTATATTATATCATCTCAAATAAGCATTTTTAGCGAAACCTTTCCATTGCTGAAAGAAAAATTCAATACTATATTTGATGAACTTTTGAAATCATTTTCCGAAAAGTTCAATATTTCCCAATCAAAAATCAATACTTGGATTATAGATTCTGAAGCCGATTTTGTAACTAATTTTGCCTTTCAAGAAAAACTGATGTTTGCTGGTCAGATTGTTATAGTAGTAATGCTAATACCGGTTTATGTTTTTATGATTCTCTTTTACAAACCATTATTACTAGAATTTATTCACAAAGTTTTTAAATCAGCCTACAATAGTGCTGTTAGCGAAGTGCTTACAAGTGCGAAAAGAATCATTCAAAGTTATTTGGTCGGACTTTTTTTCGAGATGATAATTATCGGTACACTCAATTCCATTGCCCTATTAATTTTAGGAATTGATTATGCCATTATCCTCGGAATTACAGGTGCCATTATTAATATTATTCCGTATTTAGGTGGAATTGTAGCCATTGCAATGCCCATGATTATTGCCTTTGTAACCAAAGATTCTCTTTCATCACCCTTTTTTGTTCTCTTGGCCTATATTGTAATTCAGTTTATAGACAATCATTATGTTATACCTAAAATTGTGGCTTCCAGAGTCAAAATAAATCCACTTATTTCTATAATTGTAGTGCTGATAGGAAACGCTATTTGGGGAATTCCAGGCATGTTTGTTTCAATCCCTCTAACAGCTATACTAAAAGTAATTTTAGACCATATAGAACCACTCAAACCCTATGGTTTTTTGATGGGAGAACTTGAAACGGATAAACTAATAAAAAAGAAGTGAAGTAAATTAAATAGTAATATATAACCTGTTGGGTGTAATTAGTTTTTTATGCGATTTTTCGTCAGTTCGAGTGATTTTCGTCAGAAAATCGTCCTTCGATTTCACTCAGGATGACAGAACAAGGGTAATTTCATTAAAAACAGTTCTCGATACCTGCCTATGGCAGACAGGCATTTTTTGTTCCGCTTTACTGCACAAAAAACACTCGAACAGACGTTTTTGAATAATTACACCCAACGGGTTAATATATAGTTAATTTTCAATGAAATAAGAAAGGATTTTGCAACTAACTCCAAAAATAATATAAATCATTTTAGACCAATATCTCTGAACTTTGTATTTCATTAATAATCAATTAAAATATTTAAAAATGGAAACTAAAAATCAAAAAAGTCAATCAAATGACGCAAAAAAAAGTAC
>JANMZS010000062.1:0-1630 GCA_031383535.1 Flavobacterium sp. | reverse complement strand
TTTAGAGCTTTAGGCTGATTAATCATATTTTTATATGTGCATTGAATACACTATAAATATACTGATTTTCAGCCTATTAATCTAATTTTAAAGAAGAAATTTCTTTCTTTTTTAGTTGGTTTTTCAACCCTTGATTCGCATTATTACTTATAATATAAACTACTGGGCTTGTGGTGTCGTTGTTGAATCATGTGGAGCATCAAATGGATAAACCTGATCCAAATAAAGAATTAGCGAAAAGAATTGCAAAAGAGTATGGTGGTAATGAAAAAGAGATTCTAGAATGGTTAAATAATCATGAGTTTGAGTATGTTGTAGGTGGTGGAGTTAAGCTTAAGGGATTGAATTTAGAAGCAAAATATACAAATCCCCCTGGTACAAATGTGAAAAATTTAACTACTGAAATACTTAATCAAGTACCTCAAACGTTAGCTGAAGAAGCAGGGACATGGCTATTAGAGCGTATATTTAAGGGGAGTCCAGTTGGTCAAATTCTGAGCGGTGGTGATTTAGCAAATACTCCTTCTTCCTCAGATATTGCTACTCGTCAACTAAGAATAGATGGTGCAAAAAATGCTTTAATAAGATATATTTTTATGCCTCAAGGACAACAAACACCAAGTATGAGTAACGGTTTTAAAGCATATTCAGGGTATAGTAGATATGATTTGTTTTATAAAGCAAAATAAAGGAATACAAGAATGAAAAAATTTTATTTGTATATCATTTGCACAATGATAGTTTCATATTTTGACATGAAATACAATTTAGAAAGTATTTTTCTTTTTACGTTTTTTATAATATCCTTAACATTTTTTTATGATGCAAAAAGTTGTTTCAAAATACCATTTTTTAAAATAGATAGAATATTTACTGTGTATTTATTAATGTTTTCTTTAAGTTTTACCTTTTTTTTTAGTTTATTGCCATACTTGATTTTTAGAGATTATAGTATTGACAAAATAGGAAATTATACTGATTATGGTATTTTAAAGGTTTTATTATTATCCCCACTATTGGAAGAATTAATTTTCAGAGGAAGTTTGTTGCCCTTACTGATAAAAACAGAATCGTCAAAAAAAGCGATTTTACTATCTTCATTAGGGTTTTCATTGGCTCATTATCTTTCTAGTTTTAGTTTATTTGCGGTTTTTACATTAGGTGTCTTTCTTGCTTATGTTTATTTAAAAACAGAAAATGTGATTTTATGTATTATTGTGCATGTTTTAAATAATTTTTTGGCTTTAGTTTTTTTACCTTTTTTGATTTCCATATTAAAAATTAAAGAGAATAGTTGTTATCTATTAGTAATTATAGTTATGAGTATTATTTTAATGTTGTTTTCATCGTTTAAGATGATTTATCAACAAAAAATATTTAAAAATGGATACAAATAAAGAACCTCAAAACAAAAATTGGTTAAAAGCATTGGTTCATTTTTTGCTTAGGCTGATTCTAAGGTTTTGAAAGGTATGTAAAAAGCCCCTGCCCCCGCTCTGCGAAGTATGAATAAGTCGTAACCGCAAAATATAATCGTGTGGGCTCTGCGAAGTCTCCCGACTTCGTAGCCGTAACAATTGGCAATAAGCGTAGGTCAAAAATAGGTTACTAAAAGTTGAAACGATTTATA
>JANMZS010000041.1:0-8814 GCA_031383535.1 Flavobacterium sp. | reverse complement strand
CTTTAGGCTGATTAATCATATTTTTATATGTGCGTTGAATACACTATAAATATACTGATTTTCAGCCTATTAATCTAATTTTAAAGAAGAAATTTCTTTCTTTTTTAGTTGGTTTTTCAACCCTTGATTCGCATTTATAATACTATTCTAATTTGGAAAAACCACCCCAGCAGTTGTACACATTCCCCTCCTCTGGAGGGGTGCCTGAAAGGCGGGGTGGTTTTTTCTAGGTGTTTAACAGGAAAGTTTCCTTCTGGAAACGAATGCCATAGCCCTGATGGAAGCGGCATCCCACGCTTTTTAGCGTGGATACAGCGTACAGCAGGAAAAAGCTCCCAAAAACGATTAAACAAAATTAGAATTTTTTTTGGAACGAAATAGCTTTATCTTTGCGACTTATAAAAAATAAATTTATGAGCTTACGTCATTATCTTAAGAGTCGCGTGTTTTTTGGACAAGCATTTGCAGCGCTAATCATTCTTGCGGGTTTAAGTTTTTTATTCATACACTGGTTGACTTTCACTACCGATCATGGTCATGAGATCACGGTGCCAAATTTATCCAAGTTGACTGAAGAACAAGTAGAGGAAAAACTGGACGAATTGGACTTGGATTATGTGCTTTTGGACAGTGTTGATTATAATAGTAGTTATCCAAAATTTAGTGTTGTCGAGCAAGATCCTTTGCCTGGAGCCAAAGTAAAAGAAGGAAGAAAAGTATATATAAAAATTAATGCTTCTGGATTTTCGTCGGTTAGAATTCCGGATTTAATTCAAAAAACATACCGAGAAGCAGTGCCTACTTTAAAAGCACTAGGTCTTGAAGAAGGCACAATAACCTATATTCCTAATCTTGGAAAAGATATGGTTCTTGAAATGCGTTGCAAAGGAAGAAACCTAAAAGTGGGGGATCATGTTTTGAAATCCTCAAAAATTGATTTGGTTTTGGGTGATGGTAAAGAGAGTTATGTAGAAGAAGTAGACAGTTTGGCTACGGACGAAAATGAATTACCTGCTCATGAACAATAATAATGACACTTCTGATTTAGAAGACGAATTGTTTGAACATTACCGATTTGATATTCCAAAAGGGCAGTTGCTCTTGCGGATTGATAAGTATCTAATGAATATGATTCCGAATGCTACTCGGAATAAAATACAAAATGCCGCCTCCGCTGGTGATATTTATGTCAATGATATTCCAGTAAAATCTAATTATAAGGTAAAACCGCTAGATGTGATTCGCATTATGTTGTCGCATCCTCCATTTGAAAATAGGGTAGACCCCGAAGATATTCCGCTGAATATTGTTTATGAAGATGATTCTGTTTTACTAATCAATAAACCTCCTGATTTTGTAGTTCATCCAGGACACGGTAATTATACGGGAACTCTGGTAAATGCTTTGGCTTTTCATTTTGAAAACTTACCAATGAACAGTAGCGAACGTCCAGGATTGGTGCATCGAATTGATAAAGATACCTCGGGACTTTTAGTCATTGCGAAGACTGAGGCTGCAATGACACATCTCGCCAAGCAATTTGAAGCTAAAACCACCGAAAGAGAATATATCGCTTTGGTTTGGGGCAATGTGATTGCCGATGAAGGTATCATCGAAGGTAATATTGCCCGACATGTAAAAGACCGAATGCAAATGGCGGTTTTTGCTGATCCCGAAATTGGAAAACCTGCTGTGACTCATTATAAAGTTTTGGAACGTTTTGGTTATGTTACTTTGGTTTCTTGTATTCTTGAAACAGGTAGAACGCATCAAATTCGGGTTCACATGAAACACCTAGGACACCCACTTTTTAATGATGAACGTTATGGTGGTCATTTAATTTTAAAAGGAACTACGTTTACAAAATACAAGCAATTTATAGAAAACTGTTTTAAAGTATTACCACGACAAGCTTTGCACGCCAAAACACTTGGTTTTGTGCATCCTACCACGGGAGAAATGATGCGATTTAATACCGAATTACCTCAAGATTTTCAGGATTGTATCGAGAAATGGCGAGGGTATTCGAAAACAAATAGGGTTGAAGAAGAATAGTAATACCATAAAAAAAGCCCCAATCGGGGCTTTTGAATTTTAATACTAGAATGTGTTTATTTTGTTTCTTGATATTCAATAGTATAATCTTGAGCGTGCAACCTTAAAACGCCATTATCAAATAATTGTATGATTACAGATTTTCCGCTTTCATCAACAGTCGAAATATAACGGTATTTCAAATTGTCTTTTGAAACACCATCTTTAATAGTTCCCACTTTATAATATCTATCGGCATCACCAGAATCAAAATAAAATACGATATCACCTCTGTCGTTACCACTAAAAATAACACTCAATTTAGTGTCTTCTAACTTTGAAACTTCATTATTAATTCTATCTTTTTTCAAAAATTTATCATAATGCTTTACAAAAGTTTGGGCATTCATAGAGCTTCCAACAAGGAAAACAACTACGGCGAATGATTTCAATAAAAATGTTTTTGTCGATTTTTTCATAGTTTTTTAATGTAAATTAGTACTCAACTTTAGATTCTAAATCTTTTTAAAAGTTATGCAAAGATAATTAATTATTTTCATTCGTGTAGGGACTTTCAACTATAAAAAGGATTTTTTAGAATATTAAAGAAGAATAAGCTAAAAGTCTATATCCATCAGTAAGGAAGCAGTATTTTTAAGCTCTATTTAATCTCAAACCCTAAACAAAATGTCATCTTGTCATATTTTTTTCAGACAATACTACGGCAAACTGACAATTTATAGAGCATGATTGCATTGGCACAAAGATTGACTATTGCAACTCAAGTTGTTAAAATAAGTATACAATAAAATTAAATATAATAAAAAATGGGAAAAATAATCGGAATTGATTTAGGTACGACAAACTCTTGTGTTTCTGTAATGGAAGGTAATGAAGCAGTTGTTATTCCTAATGCAGAAGGAAAAAGAACAACACCATCAATCATCGCTTTTGTTGAAGGTGGAGAAATTAAAGTAGGAGATCCTGCTAAAAGACAAGCAGTAACTAACCCAACCAAGACTATTGCTTCTATCAAACGTTTTATGGGTCATTCTTTTGCTGAAATTACAACAGAAGCTAAAAGAGTTCCTTATTCTGTAGTAAAAGGAGACAACAATACCCCACGTGTGGATATTGACGGTCGTTTATATACTGCACAAGAATTGTCAGCTATGACACTTCAAAAAATGAAAAAAACAGCTGAAGACTATTTGGGTCAAACGGTTACCGAAGCGGTTATTACTGTTCCTGCTTACTTTAACGATGCGCAACGTCAAGCTACGAAAGAAGCGGGTGAAATTGCAGGTCTTAAAGTAATGCGTATCATCAACGAACCAACTGCTGCGGCTTTGGCTTACGGATTAGATAAAAAAGGTACAGATCAAAAAATTGCTGTTTACGATTTAGGTGGTGGTACTTTTGATATTTCTGTTTTAGAATTAGGAGACGGAGTTTTTGAAGTATTGTCAACCAACGGAGATACGCACTTAGGTGGAGATGATTTTGACCAAACTATTATTGACTGGTTAGCTGACGAATTCAAAGCGGAAGAAGGAATTGACTTGCGTTTAGACCCAATGTCATTGCAACGTATTAAAGAAGCAGCCGAGAAAGCAAAAATCGAGTTGTCATCTTCTGCCGAAACTGAAATCAACTTGCCTTATGTAACGGCTACAGCTTCAGGACCAAAACACTTAGTAAAAAAATTAACTAGAGCTAAATTTGAGCAATTATCTGATAGTTTAGTAAAACGTTCTATGGCTCCAGTAGCCAGAGCATTGAAAGATGCTGGTTTGTCAACTTCTGATATTGACGAAGTAATCTTGGTTGGAGGTTCTACTCGTATGCCAAGAATCGCTGACGAAGTAGAAAAATTCTTCGGTAAAAAAGCATCAAAAGGAGTGAATCCTGATGAGGTTGTGGCTATCGGAGCAGCTATTCAAGGTGGAGTTCTTTCGGGAGATGTAAAAGATGTATTGTTACTTGATGTTACACCTTTATCTCTAGGTATCGAAACTATGGGTGGCGTTATGACTACATTAATTGAATCTAACACTACTATTCCAACTAAAAAATCACAAGTTTTCTCTACTGCTGCAGATTCTCAACCAACTGTTGAACTTCACGTTCTTCAAGGAGCTAGAGCCATGGCTGCTGATAACAAAACAATTGGTCGTTTCAATTTAGATGGTATTCCACCAGCACCAAGAGGAGTTCCTCAAATTGAAGTAACTTTTGATATTGATGCTAATGGTATCATCAAAGTTTCGGCTACTGACAAAGGAACAGGTAAATCTCACGATATTCGTATCGAAGCTTCTTCTGGATTGACTTCTGAAGAAATCGAAAGAATGAAACAAGATGCTGAGGCAAATGCTGAATCTGATAAAGTGGCTAGAGCAAGAGTTGAAAAATTGAATGAAGCTGACGGAATGATTTTCCAAACAGAATCTCAATTGAAAGAATTGGGTGAGAAATTAACGGATGACAACAAAGTAGCTATCGAATATGCCTTGACTGAATTGAGAATGGCTCACGCTTCTCAAGATATTCCAGCAATTCAAACGGCGTTGGACAACATCAACGCTGCTTGGAAAACAGCTACCGAAGCGATGTATGCTCAAGGAGAACAAGGTCAGACTCAAGACGCACAACCACAAGGGGAAGCACAAGGAGACAATGTTCAAGACGTTGAATATGAAGAAGTGAAATAAGCAGAGAACTCCCGCTTTTTTGCGGGATTTAAATAGAATGAAAACCGAAGTCAGCAATGGCTCGGTTTTTTTTATATTTATATTTGATTGTTAGTTAAGAAATAAAATTTATATATTTGTTCTAAAGATTTGATTTATGCTTTTTGAATTTTCATTGCATAGTTTGGAACAAATAAAATTGCGTTCTATTTCAAAAGAAATTGTAGAATTGGTGCTAAATAATCCTGATGAGATAATTATTCAAGATGATAATCAACAAGTTTTTCAAAAAATAGTAGCAAATTATTTATATAGGGTTTTTATCAATACTAACAAAAATCCTTCACTTATAAAAACAGTATATAGAACTTCAAAAATCACTAAATATTTGTAAATATGAAATGAGCATGACCGAAAATTGGTCGCAAAAACCAATTATGATATGTGACCCGAGCGAAGCGAACAGGCGAAGCAATTACATGTGACCGATACAAAACAATAAATAGCAACATATGAAAGTTAAATACGATAAAGAAACCGATATACTTTACATCACTTTGAGCGATGATGCCATTGAAGAGTCTGATGAAGGCAAAAAAGGATTTATTTTGGATTATTCTAAAAATGGAAACTTGGTAGGAATTGAGGTTTTAAACGCTTCAAAATCATCAATTAATCCCGCTAAAGTAGAATATGAAGTGGCGTAATTTTTTTTAAAAATATCTTACAGAAAACCGAGTCAGCAATGGCTCGGTTTTTTTTGTTTTCAATACAAAACCCTGTTAGAGTTTTAAACTCTAACAGGGTTGTAGTAAACCTAAAAAAGTTGCTTTGTTTTAACATCCACCCGAAAGGATTCGGGCGGGAGCGGTGAATCTAAATAGAATTCTTATTTAATAATCAGTGAAAATCCGTTTAATCTGTCCCGATATCGGGATCCGTGTGCCTTTTTTAATAGTTAGTCCGCTAAGCGGACAGTCATAAAAAATAATACGTGTGCTTTTTATTTTATCAATGACAAATGTCAGTTTTCGATATAAAATTATTTCGTAATATTACTGTATCAAAAAATCACGAATGAGAAAAATCAAATACAAAAAAGGCAAAAAGTCTTTGCCTTACAATCTAGAATATACAGGAATTCATAAAAAAACAAATTCCGAGATTCAATTATATGTCTATGATGACTTAAATTTAACTGTGTATTCAGAATTAAAAGTTTCGGATTTAGAAAAATGTATCAATATACAACAAACAAATTGGCTCAACATTCATGGGCTTAATAATCTTGAATTGATACAAAATATTGGAGGTTTTTTCAAAATAGATAACTTTATGCTTGCCGATATTTTGAATACTACGAAAAGGACTAAAATTGAAGAGCAGCACGACATTTTGTTTTTCAACATAAAATCATTGTTGCCAGCCGAGGATTCAGACACCATTTGTGCAGAACAAATCAGTTTTTTGATTAAAGAAGGTGTTTTGATTTCTTTTCAAGAAAAAAGAAGTGATTTTTTCGCTCATATTCGGGAACGCATCAGTACTCATTCTGGAATAGTAAGAACCAAAAAAGCTGATTATTTATTGTATATCCTACTTGATGCTATTATGGAAAATTTTTACATCACCTTAGAAAATGAAGAAGATAAAATCGAAGAATTGATTGATTTTACTAAAAATAACGACGATCCTATCATTCTTGAAAAAATCGAAAAACATCGAGATAATTTGAATTTTTTGAAGCGCGCTATTATTCCGCTTAGGGAATCTTTGTACGGCATTAAAAGCATCAAAGACGATACTGTGTTTAATGCGATAGAGCCAGATAACTTTACTTTTTTTTCTAGATTATACCAAAAAAGTTTAGAGCTTTTAGAGCAAATAGAATCTGATATGGGTTCCTTAGAAAGCGCTTCAAATTACTATTTTTCGGCTCAAAGCCATAAGATGAACGAGATTATGAAAACCTTAACCATTGTATCCGCTATTTTCATACCGCTCACTTTCATAGTAGGAGTTTACGGAATGAATTTTAGATACATGCCTGAATTAGAATATGAACAGGGCTACTATGTAGTAATTGGAATCATGTTTTTGATTGGGTTGGTTATGTTGTATTATTTTAAAAGACGACGTTGGTTTTAACTGTAAATTTTCTGGAATAAATCAGCATATTTCTCCATTACAACTTTACGTTTCAGTTTCATGGTGGGTGTTAAATGTCCTTCAGAAATTGACCATACATCTGGAGTCAATTCAAAACGTTTTATTTGTTCCCAGTTTCCAAACTTTTTATTTAAAAGTTCAATTTCCTCTTGAATTCTTTCTTTTACTTTGGGATTTGCAATAATTTCTTGGTTGGTTGTATCAACTGGAATTCCGTGTAATTTTTGCCATTCTTTGACAAACTCAAAATTGAGTTGTATAAAGGCAGCTGGCATTTTTTGACCCTCGCCAATCACCATTATATTTTCAATAAATCGAGATTGTTTCATGGCGTTTTCAAGTAGTTGAGGTGAAATATATTTGCCTCCTGAAGTTTTGAACATTTCTTTTTTACGATCCGTAATTTTTAGAAAACCTTCGTTGTCAATGATTCCAATATCTCCAGTATGGAAATAGCCATCAACGATAGCTGTATTAGTCATTTCTTCTTCTTTATAATAGCCCATCATTACGTTAGGCCCCTTGCAAAGAATTTCGCCATCTTCGGCTATTTTAATTTCTACATTGTCAATAATTTTTCCTGCAGTTCCAATTTTAAACCCTTTGTTTCTGTAATCATTAACAGAAATTACAGGCGAAGTTTCGGTTAATCCATAGCCTTCCATGATATAAATTTCGGCTGCAGCAAAAACTCTTGCTAAACGAGGTTGAAGTGCGGCACTCCCATTTACAATTAAATCTAACCGTCCTCCTAAACCCGCTTTCCATTTGCTAAAAATTAGTTTTCGAGCTATTTTGAGTTGTAGCTCATACCAAAATCCATTTGCACCATAAGGTTCATATTGTTCCCCAATGGTAATAGCCCAAAAGAATAATTTTTTCTTAATACCTGATAGTTCACTGCCTTTTGAAATAATCTTATCGTATACTTTTTCAATCAATCTAGGCACACCAGTCATCACGGTAGGTTGTACTTCTTTAATATTATCACTTATTTTTTCGATAGATTCGCCAAAATAAATAGAACATCCATAAAATTGATAGATATACGTTACCATACGCTCATAGATATGGCAAATAGGCAAGAAGCTTAAGGCAACACTTTTTCCTTGTTCAAACGGAATTCGGTTCGCACTGTCTAAAACATTTGAAACAATATTTTTATGCGAAAGCATCACCCCTTTTGGAATACCGGTAGTTCCGGAAGTATAAATTATAGTGGCTAAATCTTCGGGTAAAACCTTGTTTTTTCGTTCTTCAACTTCTTCTTGATTACTGTTGTCTTTTCCTAATTCTAATAATTCGTTCCAATTTTTGCAGTCTTTGATTTCATTAAATGAAAAAACTTCTTTAAGTGTTTTTAGTTTACTCTTAATAGTTTTAATTTTTTCATAAACCTCCTCGTCGGAAATAAAACAATATAAGGCTTCGGAATGATTTAAAATATATAAGTAATCTTCGGAAGAAATAGTAGGGTAGATGGGAACGTTTTGAGCGCCAGTTTGCAGTATACCGATATCCATAATATGCCATTCAGTTCTATTGTTGGATGAAATAATGGCAATTTTATCATTTTTTTGAATTCCTAATCGTATTAATGCTCTTGAAACGGTATTGGCTTTGTCAATATATTCTTCCGTAGAAGTTTTAATCCAAACCCCATTTTTCTTGGTGACCAATGCGTCTGCAATTTTAAACTTTTGAAGTTGGTGATACGGAAAATCGAATAGTCTTGTAATAGTGGTCATTTTGTTTGGGGTTTAAATAGGTATGCAAATTAAGTATTTATTCAATATTTACCAATTTTATAATTTCAATTAAATTATGTTGGTTTAGTTTTTTCTTGGGTAATTTCTAATAGAATTAATTATAATATATTTGTATCACTTTTTAATGTATAAAAAATGGTACAACATCT
>JANMZS010000026.1:0-8600 GCA_031383535.1 Flavobacterium sp. | reverse complement strand
AAATTGAAACTCATTATTTTGACTGCATATGTAGTAAATATTATTTTAATGTATTTTAATTTTTTTACTTTCATAAGTGCTACAAATTCATCTAATGGTACTCCAAAATAGTGATGAATTGCTTGTAGTTTAAATTCTATTTCGAGTATTTCGTTTATTTCGTCATATCCTACGGAAACTATGTTGGGTTCATTTACTGTGTATCGATTCATATCGGTGTGTTTTTTATTTTTTTCAAACTTAAAACCAATAAAAATCTATTCCTTACGGGAAACCGTAAAGAGATAAAAAAAATAAAAAAAGGGAAAGAATTTTTAAAAAACTCAAAAAAAGAAATTTACAACCTGTGTTTTGTAACCTGAAATGTGCAATCTACTACCTGTAATCTGCCACCTGCAATCTAATAATTAAACCAATCCTAAATCTTTGGCAATAGCAATGAGATGTACGTTATTATTAGCTTTAAAGAAAATTCGGAGCCTATTAATGCGTTTTTCTATACTGCTGTTTCCGTTGGGAATAATTCCTAAAATTTTAAATTCGGTCGAAATTTGTTCTAAAATAGAGCCTTTGGCTAATAATTTTAGAATTTCGATATCATAAATTTCAATTTCTATGAGTGATTTGTCTCTTAAAGCCTGAGTTAATTCGGTAGAAGGAGTTTGTCTTTGGTCATTAAAAATTTCAGTAATGTTTTTTTTGAGTTCCGGAATACTGTTTCGTCCTTTGGAAACAAAGGCATTGATTCCTAAAGTATTAAAAAGGGATTTGATTCGGAAAGATTTATCTTCGATGGAGAAAACGATAATTTTGATATCGGGTTGCACTTTTTTTACGGCAGCAATTAATTCGTCTCCAGAGTTCAATATTTTTTCTCGATGATCGGTTTTGAACGATAAATCGCTAATTAATAAATCATAAGGTGCATTGTCATGAAGGGCTCTTTTTATTTTCAAAAGGGCATCGTCACAGTATTTGGCATGCTGAATTTCGGAAACGGAAAGTTCTTCTAAGACTTGTCCTACTGCAATACTGATGCTATCAAGATCTTCGGCTACTAAAATTTTTTTGAACATATTTTTGAGTTTTAGGACTTCTTCCCCTCGATTTCTAATTTCATATCTATATTGGAATAGTAAAACTGGTTTTGAATCCTTTGTTTGATTTAATATCAAAAGTAATAGTTCCTTTTATAGCTAGAATACGGTTTTCCACATTTTGAAGTCCATTTCCTAAATTTATTTTTTCTAAAGTTGCTCCAAGCCCGTTATCACTGTAATCTATTTGTAATTTTTTTTCATTTTTTTTGAAACTAATAGCGACCAAACTGGATTGGCTGTGTTTTTTCATATTGACCAATAGCTCCTGAATAACCCTATAAACAATGATTTTTTTGTTTTTTTCTAAGGTATTCCATTGAATAGTATCCATACCATTTGCCAAAACACTAACAGAATCTGTATGGAATCCAGACATCATTTCTTTCAAGCCTTCGGCATAATGTATTCCGGTATCAATAGTACTATTTTCTTTAGATATGTTGCGGGTTCTGGAATAGATAGTATCTAAATTATGAAGCAAAATTTCCTTATTTTGACTGGAGGTCAAATCTTGAGTTTCGGCAAAAGCCATAGTATGATAGACATCGTTGGCAAGTTCGTCGTGTAATTTTTTAGCAATTCGAGTTTCGGTGTCGTAGGAAGTTTGGATTTTTTCTTTTTTGTTTATGGCTTTCAAGTAAAAATACAGAAAAAAAGTAGATAGAATCCCTGTTATGACCATGAATATCAGGAGTAGATTACTGTTTTTCTGTTGTTCTAGTTCGAGGGCAGTTTCTACTTTTTGGTTTTTTAATCTAAGGTTTTCTTCCTTTTCTTTCTTGGAATCATATTTTATTTTGGCAAATTGATTTCGGGCTTTTTGCCTTACTTTCTTAATACTATCATTAATACGAATGTATTTTTGAGAATAGAATTTCGATTGGTTTCCTGGACTATTTTGTGCCAATAATGCCAAAGATTCCAGTCGATCATCAACACTGTTTACTTTTGTTGCTTTTTTATAGGCTAATACCGCATAAACATTGGTTAAATTGGGATCGGTTTTTTTATAATATTCAGAAAGATGTAGATAACTTGCTATAATTCCCCAATCATCTGCTATTCTTTTTCGTATAGTCAGGGATTGATTCAAGTAGTTTATACTTTTTATAGTACCCATTTTAAAATAGGCATGACCTAAGTTATCAAGAACTCTAGCGTAAGTTTCGGAATTATTCAAAACTTCTTTCTTTTGAGTCAAAGGCAACAGAATTTTGATAGCAGTTTGATATTCTTGTTTGTCATTATAAATTACAGCGATATTGTTTTTAAGAATTGCTTTTTGTAATTCGGCTTTTGCCTCTCGAATTGCTTGATTGTAGTAATAAATTGAATTATCAAAATCGAAAAGGTTTTTGTAGTTGATTCCTAGTAGAGTATAGGTGTAGCATTTGTATTCCGATATAGTATTTTTATTGAAAAACGGAATCACTTCAGTTGCAGTTGTCTCGCTAATAGAATAATTACCTTGTATTTGCTGAATGGTTGCCATTTTAAGCAATAAATATATTATTCTGGAACTGTCTTTAGAAGGATTACATGCTAATTTGGTTCTATTGTAATATAAAAATGCACTATCGTATTTTGAGTTTTTAAAATGGTTTTCAGCCAGTTTTAAAGCTACTATATAAGCCGTATTTGTATTTTTTACTTTATTTGGAAGTATTGGCTTTTTGTTACAAGCAGTAAATAGCAATAATAAAATAAAAAATAAATTCGGGAAATCTAACTTTTTTGTTATCATTTCCCGAAAATACAGAAATTTATTTAAGATTTATAGCATCTTAAATTTTATTTTGGTGGTGGTAGCGTGTTCTGACCACTTGTGCCTCCACCATCTGCGACAACATTTTTTAGAGTATTACTTTTTGAAGCTGTCTCTGGTTCATCATTGGTACAAGAAACCATAATGACATTTACAATGGCACACATCGATACTAAAATTATTTTTTTCATTTTTTTTAGAATTAAAAATTAGACATAGTTTGGGCTGTCCGATATTGAAATCGAATCCTTGCCCGAGCTGAAATCCATTAAAAATGGACTGCTCTTTTGCTTTTTTGGGAAGTGAAGTGTGCTGAAACAGAATAACAGGATTTATACTTCCCGGATAAACTTGCCATACTGTTTAGCGACACTTTTTAGAACTAGTTTCGTACATTTGTCTTAATTGCAGGTTAAAACAAGAACTGATTCCGAAGCAAAGGAATAGGGTTTTGGAGTGATTATTAATAGCGGATTCCAATCATTCTGATGATTCCGAACAATTCCAAATGATTCCGATTAATTCCATAAAGGCTATGAAAAAAAACACTATCGATGATTATAAAAAAGAGGTAAAAGCTAAATATGATGAAGCAAAAACAGGAGGATTTTCAGGGTTTTTACAGAACCCATCTCCTGCCGAATTGAAAAATTTATGCCTTTTGTTGTTTGATAAAGGAATCAGTAAACAAGACCAAGAAATATTGGATCAATTTTTTGAACTTGATGACAAGTCCAACAAGCGGAAACAGATGGAGTATTTTAGTGTAGATAAATTAAGACCGATTAGTAATTTTCTGAAAGGGAAAACAGAAACCACTAGAGCAGTAAGTCTTGATTTGATTGCAGTTTTGGTCGATTTTAATCCAAGACCTTACAAGAGATTTTTTGTTGGTGACAAACAGGAATTGACAGATGAGGTTAACATAATTGAGATTTTAAAAGATAAAATAGGGAAAAAGGAAGATAAAAAAGAGGTGGCAATTTTAGAAAAATTTAAAAACAGGAGTGTTTCAAAGAGAATTGCTCTTGCCACCATTCCATTATTTATTTTTGGGTCTGTGGGTTATGGTGTTAAAAATACTTTTTTTCCAGAGCAAAACTGTATGGTTTGGGTCAAAAATCAGTATAAAGCGGCTGATTATGAAGCGCTAAAAGATACTGCAGAAGTTCGTCCGTTCAATCAAGATTTATTGGACAATTTCAAAAAGATAACAGTTTGTGATACAACTACTTTTTTCAAAAATGGGGATATTGATAGACCTGTTATTTGGTATGGAAAGGCTCCGGATAAAAAGAAATATGAATATTTCAATCAGCCCGGATTACATCCCGAAACGGGGAAGACATTAAAACCCATATCGAAATATATTATAGATAAATATATTCTTAAAAAATGATTCGTTTTTTGAATCTTGGGGTAGTACTAATTTTTACTTTTGATTTTACTGTAATAAAAACAAAATACTTTTCTGTCTCTTCTATTTTGAATAGTAATGCGAAAGCTTTTTGGAGTATCGAGATGTTTTTATTCATTGTATATTTTATACCAGTTTCGGCTCCCTCGCTTCTGCCTGTCGGCAGACAGGTTTGGAGAGGGATGGGGGAGAGCAAACAAAAAATCCCAACCTTTCGATTGGGATTTCTATATAAGTAAGTAATCTTAAATTGAGTTGATAAAACGTTTATTTTACTTTATTAAGTATTGCTTTGAAAGCTACTGGGTGATTCATGGCCAAATCAGCAAGAACTTTACGGTTCAATTCGATATTGTTTTTTTTGATTTTCCCCATTAGTTGTGAATAAGACATTCCTTCTAATCTGGCTCCAGCGTTTATACGTTGAATCCATAATGCACGGAAATTTCTTTTGTTCACTTTTCTGTCACGGTAAGCGTAGCACATGGCTTTCTCTACCGCATTTTTAGCAACTGTCCAAACGTTTTTACGTCTACCAAAGAAACCTTTGGCTTGCTTCATTATCTTTTTTCTTCTTGCTCTTTTAGCAACTGAATTTACTGATCTTGGCATAATTTTTCTGTTTTTTTGTAGTAAGGCGACTTGAATTTAATCAAAAGTACTTAATGGCCCACTCCAAGGTTATTTTTAAATTGTTTTAACCTAAAGAATAAAAAGTTCGGAGTTTAGAGTTCGGAGTTTAGAGTTGAAAACCATAAACAACAAACCATAAACAACAAACATTATATAATTCTTAATTGTTGTTTGATGCTTTTCTCATCTGTTTTGTGTACTAGCGCTGAATGTGTCAAGGCTAATTTACGTTTTTTAGATTTCTTGGTCAAGATGTGACTCTTGAAAGCATGCTTTCTTTTAATCTTTCCAGTTCCAGTAACTTTAAATCGTTTCTTGGCGCTAGATTTGGTTTTCATTTTAGGCATTTTTCCTAGTGATTTTAATTTATTCTTACTTACTTATTTTTAGCTCCTCACCGAACCTGTCTGCCGACAGGCAGAGGGGAGGGAGTTGAGCAACATATTTCTATTCCCGTTTTAGCCCTCCCTTTGGGAGGGTTGGGTGGGCTTATTTCTTTTTCTTTGGAGCAATAAACATAATCATTCTCTTTCCTTCGAGAACGGGCATTGCTTCTACTTTTCCAAATTCTTCAAGATCGGTAGCTAATCTTAATAACAAGATTTGACCTTGATCTTTATAAATAATTGAACGTCCTTTAAAGAAAACGAATGCTTTCAATTTTGAACCTTCTTTTAGGAATTTTTCAGCGTTCTTTCTTTTAAATTCATAATCGTGCTCATCTGTTTGAGGGCCAAAACGAATTTCTTTTACTACAATTTGAGTAGATTTTGCTTTAAGTTCTTTCTCCCGTTTTTTTTGCATGTAAACAAACTTTTTATAGTCCATTATTTTGCAAACTGGAGGCTCTGCATTAGGAGAAATTTCTACAAGGTCTAATTCAAACTCGTCAGCTAATCGTAACGCTTCCGAAAGTTTAAAAACTCCTGGCTCGATATTTTCACCCACAAGTCTTACTTCTTGCACACCACGAATTAGATTGTTTATCCTGTGTGCATCTTTTTTTTCTACTCGAGGTTGATAACCTCTATTGCTTCTTATTGCTATGACTTTATAATTTAAGTTAAACTGTAAATGTTTTTAATGTTTTGCCTATTTCTTCGTTTACAATTGCAGCAAATTCCTCAATTGTTACGCTAACATTGCCTTTTCCTTCTTGCCCATGACGACGTATGGATAGGGTTCCGTTTTTCTCTTCTTCCTCGCCTACAATGAGCATAAACGGGGTTTTCTGCATCTCTGCATCTCTAATTTTTCTTCCAATTGACTCATTTCTGTTGTCAATTAGGGCGCGAATTTCGTGATTTTCTAGCAGATTTAAAACTTTTTTCGCATATATTTCATATTTCTCGCTCAAACACAATATTATAGCCTGTTCTGGCATCAGCCAAAGCGGGAATTTTCCTGCTGTATGTTCTATCAAAATAGCAATAAAACGTTCCATCGAACCAAAAGGAGCTCTGTGAATCATAACTGGCGTATGCAACTGATCGTCAGAACCCTTATATGTCAATTCAAAACGCTCCGGCAAGTTATAATCCACTTGAATAGTGCCCAATTGCCATTGTCTTCCTAAAGCGTCTTTGACCATAAAATCCAACTTTGGACCATAAAAGGCAGCTTCTCCATAAGCCACAACTGTTTTTAGTCCTTTGTCAGCTGCTGCATTGATGATTGCATTTTCAGCTTTTTCCCAATTTTCATCGCTTCCAATATATTTTTCTCTATTTTCTTGGTCACGCAATGAAATTTGTGCTGTAAAATTTTCGAAACCTAACGAACCAAATACATAAAGTACTAAATCAATCACGTTTTTGAATTCTTGATCCAATTGATCTGGCGTGCAAAAAATATGGGCATCATCTTGAGTAAAACCACGAACACGAGTCAAACCATGCAATTCGCCACTTTGTTCGTAGCGATAAACGGTTCCAAACTCAGCGTAACGTTTTGGTAAATCTTTGTATGACCAAGGTCTTACATTGTATATTTCGCAGTGATGAGGGCAATTCATAGGCTTCAATAAAAACTCTTCGCCTTCGGCTGGAGTATTTATAGGCTGAAAACTATCAGCACCGTATTTAGCATAATGACCAGAAGTCACATATAATTCTTTCTGTCCAATGTGTGGTGTAACCACTTGCTCGTAACCAGCTTTTTTCTGAGCTTTTTTCAAAAATTGCTCCAAACGATCTCGCAAAGCAGCTCCTTTTGGTAACCATAAAGGCAAACCTTGACCCACTTTCGCCGAAAAAGCAAACAATTCTAGTTCTTTTCCTAGTTTTCTGTGGTCTCTGCGTTTTGCTTCTTCCAGTAATTCCAGGTATTCGGTTAAGTCTTTTTGTTTTGGAAACGAAACACCATAAACACGAGTCAATTGTTTGTTTTTTTCATCACCACGCCAGTAAGCACCGGCAACACTCATAATTTTCATCGCCTTGATGATTCCGGTATTCGGAATATGACCACCACGACACAAATCAGTGAAAGTAGAATGGTCACAAAAAGTAATCGTTCCGTCTTCCAGATTTGTAATCAATTCCGTTTTGTAGACATTGTCTTTATAAACCTCCAATGCTTCCGCTTTAGAAACTGGACGTAATTTGAACTCGTGTTTCTCTCTCGAAATTTCCAAAACCCGATCTTCGATTTTTTTGAAATCAGCATCTGAAATTTTATGATTTTCAAAATCGACATCATAGTAAAATCCATTTGCAATTGCTGGTCCAAGAGTTAATTTAATGCCAGGATACATTTCCTCAAGAACCTGAGCCATAACGTGCGAAGTCGAATGCCAGAACGCTTTTTTACCACCTTCGTCATTCCACGTATATAATATAAGACTGCCATCCGTCGTCAAAGGGGTTGTTGTTTCCACAATTGTACCATCAAAAGAAGCCGAAATCACGTTTCTTGCAAATCCTTCACTAATGCTAATAGCAACATCCATAGGAGTTACACTCGGAGCAAACTCTTTAACTGACCCATCGGGCAAACTAATCTTAATCATTGTTTAATTATTTTAGGAATGCAAATATAAGGATTAGAAAAACACATACAATATTTTTTATTTTCATGCGGATTAGTTTATATTAAGCAAAGTCGAAGTACAGCAGGGGTGTTTTTTTAGGAGCTTAATCCCGCTATCATTCCAATCCACGCCCAAAAGCGTGGGATTTTCCCTTCTATCGGGGCTAGGGTGTTATTTTTCCAAGAACTATACAAGTTAAACTTTGCGCTTTGGGGGCTTTACTTTTTCAGTTCGCTAAACGTGTGGAAGCATTTTTTAAAGTGGCAACAATCATGATTTCAAACAGTTATAAATACTTTCAAAAAAAGGCAAAAAAAGTTTTGGAAAAAAGCCAAAGAATTGGTTACCTTTGCACCCCGCAGAAGAGGGATGTTCCTATTAAAATACTGATATTGAGGTTTGAGAAAATAAAAACAAAATTTATTTTAAAAAGTCTTGTTATAGTAGAAAAGAATAATTACTTTTGCACCCGCTAACCGAAAGAATGGCGAATAAACAGAAAACGAAAGTTCTTAGACATATTGAATTGACAGCCGTTCCGAAAGAGATTTCGGAACAATAATAAAAGAGAGTAATAGAATCGTAGAGACGTTGATTTATCACGTCTTTAAAGATAAAACCACTAGAATTTGAGTCGAATAAACAAAGAATTAG